>JBBRBK010000052.1:0-14479 GCA_038205935.1 Campylobacterales bacterium | reverse complement strand
AACAGCCGTACACTTTTAAAAGTCGGTGTGCACTTCTAAAACTATCCAGCGAGATGCTAGATAATCTTTAGTGATGTGTATAAAATTGATTCTTCACTTGAACGAATTCTAAAACTAAAATCTATCCAAGTCTTAACTGATTTGGAGGATTTAAATCCTTTTACTGCAAATATATCTCTTCTTAAACTTCTAATAGAACTTCATTTAACGGCGCTATGATTATGAAAATGAGCTTAATATAAAAAATGATTTCTTATTGTCTAAAAATAATTACTAAATATGATTAAATTTTAATCAATTTGTTGTCACTTTCATTTTTTTAGACGTTATACTTTCGTTATATTAAAATGAAGGAAGAAAAATGAAAATGATAAAATTAAGTTTGATTGTAGTGTTTTGTGTCGGTACTGTATTTGCAAGTGACGACATCGCTCCAACTGTGCCAGATGCTGTTGCAGAAAATACAAGTTCTACTACAGTTGATGGGAAACTACGAGCATATTACATTACAGATGATGGGCAAAAAGGTTATAACTTATTTAGCCAAGAATCACAACTTGGAGGTGCTGCTACACTGAATGTCTCTCATAAATTCACCAATTGGCTGAGTGCAAACTTTAGTGCAGTGGGATACTACAATATCCTTCAAGGATCAAATAGTGTTATGAATTATTCACTACCTACTTCATATTTTGAAGGTTCTAAAAGTGGCGCGTTCTTTAATGTAGCAAATCTTACAGCGACATTTGGTGACACAACGATTGTCGCAGGTCGGCAACTACTAAGTACGCCAATGGTACAAACATACGATTGGCTACTTTCACTAGAATCATTTGAAGCGTATACAGTAGTAAATAATTCCATCAAAAATGTTACGCTTACTGGCGCATATATTACAAAATACAGATCTATAAACAGCGGTGACAACTACATTGATCTAACAAATATAGACAAAGGTCACAACTGGGCACTGGGCGGAGCGTATGACGATAAAACTTACAAAGCAAATGCGTGGTTTTATAATGTAGATGCAGGTGCAGCAGCAGGCTCAAAAGTTGATAAGTACAATCAAGTTTATATTGATGGTGGGACAACGTTATCAAATATTGAAATAGACGCACAATATGCGCACACAAATTTCAATACTTCAAAAGATTCCGATTTATTTGGTATCAAAGCAATAACAAAAGTGGCGGATGTAAACTTAATGGCTGCATATAATTATGCATCAGGCAATAAAGTTGGATATATAGGAATAGATAGTCTCTACACGACTTCATGGAATTTCTATACTCCTAACAATGAAGGAAGTGCAGTTAAAGTACAAGCAGACACAACCATTGCTGGTGTTACAGCGACAGCGAGTTATGCTTACTATGAGCACAAAGAAGATGTTGTTAATAATGACAAAGGGCATGAATTTGATTTTATCTTGGCGTACCCAGTCACTAAATCAATCCATCTAGATCTCATTTACGCTAACACAGACTATGGCGTAGGCACTGGGATCAATTCAGTGGAAGTGTTTGCAAGCTATAAGTTTTAATTTTTGGAGGTGACTAGAGAGAGTTATCTTTGTAAGTGGTGGACAATGTGAGATTCGAACTCACGGTAGGTTACCCTACGGCCGCGTTCCAGGCGACTGGATTAAACCACTCTCCCAATTGTCCACGGTTTTGGAGAGTGAGATTATAGCGAAATTTTTTTATAAAACCTTTATGCAGTCCTCTTGTTTTGGCACTAAACATAAAAAACTATATGTTTCATCGCCCAATGTCTCATACGCGTGAGGCACATTTGCAGGGATTAAAAGTACATCTCCAGCAGCAGCTTCAAACTTTTCATCACCTATCGTCACAAGTGCTCGTCCACCTAAAACATACTGTTCATGTTCTATGATATTTGTGTGCAGTGGCATATGTCCGCCAGCTTCGATCGTGAAGTTTCTCATCGCAAAATTTGGCGACTCTTCGGGCGAGAGAAGCATCTTCATTCCTACGCCTTTACCCGCTTTTTGCGGTATAGTTTCAACATCATCTATTTTTTTATGCAGATACATTTTTTCTCCCTATTTGGAAATATTTTGCAAAAGCATAACATAAAAATTTAAAGGAAGCACCTCTTGAGTTATTTTCATCGCGTCCATGTAGAAGTGACAAATATCTGCGGTCTTGCATGCAGCTTTTGTCCGCCAAAACTCCAACCCACAAAAACAATGACTTTAGAGTTTTTTGAGAAGATTTTGTCAGAGTTGAAGCCCTACACAAAGAGTTTAGCCTTACATGTAATGGGTGATCCGCTCACACTTTCAAATCTCGATAAGTATCTTGATCTGGCTTTATCAAATGGTTTTGAAGTAGAGCTCACAACAAGCGGATATTATCTCAAAAAAAATCCTTTCTCCACGCTTTTTCATCCCGCCGTGCGACAGCTCAACATCTCGCTCAATGCCTACAATAAAAATGATTCCAATCTTAGTTTTGAAACCTACATGCAAGGCGTATTAGAAGTTTGTGATGAGAAATTAAAAAATCATCCAAAGCCATTTATAAATCTGCGTGTCTGGAATCTCGATGAAAAATGTTCCGAACTCTCTTTTAATGAACAGCTTTTTGAAGTTTTAAGCGATCATTTTGAACAAAAACTGGAGTTGGATGAGGTACTTCAAAACAAGACAAAATCCATAAGACTAGCCTCAAAAATACTGCTCAACTTTGACAGCTATTTTGAGTGGCCATCTTTGAACTCTTCACATGAAAGTCACGCAACTTGCTATGGTCTTAAATCTCACATTGGGATTTTGGCTAATGGTGTTGTCGTGCCTTGTTGCCTTGATGGCGAGGGTGTTATCAATCTTGGAGACTTACATGTAAGTACTTTGAAGGAGATTTTAGAGTCAAAACGAGCACAAGATATGATCGAAAGTTTTGCACAAGGCAAAGCCATTGAAGAGCTTTGCTTGAAGTGTAGTTATAAAGATAGGTTTCAAGAATCTTTATAATCTCAGTTTTAGACTCGTAAAATTTAGATTCCAGTTTTACAAGATTTTGGATCACCGCTGTTATAGCCTTGCTTAAACCATTGCATTCTCTCCTTGGAACTTCCGTGAGTAAAGGCATCTGGCACGATGTAGCCTTGCGCTTGTTTTTGAAGCGTGTCATCGCCTATGGCATTTGCCGCGCCTAGTGCTTCTTCTATGTCTCCATCATCTAAATGATTTTTTTCAAAATGTGCCCAAATTCCAGCGTAACAATCCGCTTGGAGTTCCACTTTAACCTGCATAGCATTTGCCTCTTTTTTAGAAGACGCGGCTTGGTATTTGTGTGCTTTGTCCAAAGTTCCCAGAAGATCTTGCACATGGTGACCCACTTCATGCGCTATCACATACGCCTGCGCAAAATCTCCCGGTGAGTTGTATTTGTTTTTGAGTTCATCAAAAAAGCTCATATCGAGATAGACTTTTCTATCTGCAGGACAGTAAAAAGGGCCTGTTTGTGTTGTTGTGTATCCGCATCCGCTGTTGACTCCGCCACGAAAAAGCACTAATTTTGGTTCGACATATTCCAAAGATTTTTGCTTAAAAAGAGTATGCCAAACATCTTCGGTCTGACCTAAAACGGCAGAAACAAAAGCGGCGGTTTTATTATCTTCGGAAGTAGGTTGTGTATAGCTTTGTTGCTGGGGCACTGCGCCACTAAAGTTAGAGAGCAAAGTGAGTGGATTGTAACCTAGAAAATACGCTATAACGCCTACAACTAAGACAATACGACCATATTTATTTCCAAGTAAAAATCGTATAATAGGAACGGTTATATTTAAGCCGCCTCTTGGACTTCTTGATTGCGATTCACCTCGCAGGTCTTCTATATTATTGCTTCTTCGTAAATCTTCCCATTTCATACCATTTCCTAAAATTATTTTTTATCGTGAGTAAGGGCTTTATGGATGAAATCGATATCGACATTTTGCTCTACATGTAAAGAAAAATCTTCGATAGAACGATTTTTATACTCTTTAAAATTGTAACCTTCATAGTTCTCATTTATCTGTGAAAAAAGCTTCAAGCGAATTGCATCGCTTTCGAAAAATCCATGCACAAAAGTGCCATAAAGATTTTTATGTTTTTTATGACGTTTTTTCGTAACGGCATTGTGGATTTCGTAACCTTCTACGTTGCAGTCAAAGATTTCATAGTTCTCTTTTTTGAGCACTTTTTTCTCTTTAAAAACCACATCGCCTTCAAACCTTGCAAAACCTTCTATCTCTTCAATCTGGGACTCTACATGTAAGGGATCAAGGATGCGTTCAAACATCATCTCATATCCTCCGCAGATCGCAACGATAGTTCTTCTTTTGGATTTTAAGATCTCTTCAAAGCCCATTGCTCGAAGCCATTGTAAATCTTCAACAACACGTTTACTTCCTGGAAGGATGAGAAGGTCTACATGTAAGGCTTCACTTGGATTTGTGATGAAACTCAGCTCGATTTGTGCATCTGCGACAAGAGGCTCAAAGTCGGTAAAGTTGCTGATATGCGGGAGTTTGATAACGGCGGCTTTGATGATGGTTTTTGAGTGATCTTGTGTATAACTTATCAGTGATTGCGCATCTTCAAACCCGAGATTAAAAGGTTTGAAGGGAACGACACCGAGCACTTTGATGTTAAAGCGTTCCTCTAAAATCATGATTCCATCGTCAAAAAGGGTGATATCTCCGCGAAATTTATTGATGATAACACCGATAACATTTTTTTTCAAATCTTTTGGCAAAAGTGCAATAACACCAACGATGGAAGCAAAAACACCGCCTCGCTCTATATCCGCAACAAGTATGATCTTCGTATTAAACTCATTTGCTATAAAAATATTTGAGAGGTCTTTGTCCATAAGGTTGAGTTCGACTGGACTTCCAGCACCCTCAGCGACGATGCACTCATACTCTTTACTTAGTTTTTTAAACGCTTTTTTAACGTGCGGTTTGAGTGAGTTGATATTTTTATAGTATTCATGCACGTCCATGTTTGCGACAGCTTCGCCGTTGATGATGAGATGCGCGTTGTTATTTGAGCCTGATTTGATAAGAATGGGATTCATATAATGAGAAGTGGGAATGCCGATGGCTTCAGCGGCAAAATATTGAGGAATGGCGATCTCTCCGCCATCATCGCAAACTTTCGAGTTATTGGAGACATTTTGCGCTTTAAAGGGTGCGACTTTTACGCCACGTTTGTGTAAAAGATAAGTCAGAGCGAAAGAGAGCGTCGATTTTCCCGCGTCACTGCTTGTACCAAAGACACTCAGAGATCTCATAATCTACACTCTTTCATCGCATTTTTCCACTCATATGTAAAGTTTTTTTCGATGTATTTTTGAGTATGTGGAATTGTGCAGCGTGAGCAGTCTTGGTGAATTGCGTCGCCGTAAGCCACTAAAGTTCCAGCTTTCGCACCGATAGCACAAAAGCTGTATTTGGTCATCTTGCCGATTTTTTTTATTCCATCTTCTTTGAATCGAAAGTGAGGACAAGCGCAAAAATAGCAGTTAAGATAAGGGATATCGTGGCATTTTTTTTGTGTTTCATACAAAAGGCAAAACTCTTTCTCGTGATTTACCATATTTGAGAACTCAAAATACTCGATGATTTGCTCTTGCGTGAAGTTTTGCGCGAGGAGCTTATCTACGATATTTTTATGTTTTTGCGCATGTGAGTCAAACCACTCAGAGTAAGTCATCAATCTCTTTTTTTTTGAAATGATCGTAATAGATACACAATGATAGCGAGTTCAACGATAAAAAGAGCTATGTTCATATCATACACTTGGAGGTTTTTATCGCTTACATGTAAGACTTTTTCAAGGAGTTTATAAAAGAGATAAGAGAGCAACATTCCCGCTAAATATCCTTTTTGTTTTATGACATCCACGAGTGTAAGTAGAGTTGCTTTTTTTAAAAACAACGTCTCCGCACGCACAAGATAAGAGCCAAAAGTAAAAGTCGCCTGATAGCTGACATAGTAGATAAGGGCTGTCGTATAGTCATAAGAAAAGAACAAAAAGTAGGCGATAGCAAAAAGTAAGATCAGCTCAACAAAGAGCGAGATCTTGAAAAAATAGTCTACATGTAAGATCTTATAGTAGAGTTTGGCAATGAAAAGCATAGAAAGAGCCAAGATGATCCCGCCAGCGGAATAAACAGAAGGCGAGAGCGGAGTATAGATGATAAAAATACTCCCGATACTAAGACCCATAAACAGAGAATTTAGAAACTTATATTTTAAAAACTCTCTGAATATTATTTTCATTTTTTGCCTTAAAATTTAAGTTTGAGTCCTGCGATAGCAGTCGTCGTAAAGTTTACGGGATAGATCGCATTATCTTGCGTCCATAAACCATTTTTCTGGTTGAATAGGTTGTTTATTTTAGCAAAGATTTCCCAAGTTTTTTGTGTGTATGTTGCTGAGATGTCTGTTGTGACATATTGGTCTTGTTTTTGACTTGCACTGTTTGAAAAATCATCTGCCGCATACGCGTCGCTTCTGTAGACTTCTGTGAGTGCGAATGTAGTATGTTCGTTTGGCAGATAGCTTAGTGTCGTTTTGATATTGTGGTTGCTGACTCCTGGGAGTTCATTTCCGGAGTAACTTGTACCATCGGACGCATTTTCTTTATCAATGATTGCTTGGACATAGTTATAGTTTAACGCTATATTGAACTCATTATTTATGATCAATTTGTCGTAGAAGTCTAACCCATATTTGTGAGATTTGTCTACGTTGGTATTCGTATAGTTCGTAGGATCGAGATAGATTTCATTTTTCAAATCTATATAATAAGCAGATATTTTAAACTTGTTGTTTTTTTGAATATTGTTATAGCCAATTATATAGTTATTTGCTTCCATAGGAACGATGAAATTATTAAATGCTCCGCTGTAAGTAAAAAACATATCAATAACAGGTGCTTGATACGAGTGAGAGTAGTTAGCAAAAACTGAATTTTCTTTATCTAAAACATAGTTGTACCCAAGTTCGCCACCGTGTAAAATCTTGTTTTGTTTTAGATCGCTTGATGTTCCATTATATCTATATTCTACATTTTCAAAACGGTATCCGGCTTTGAATGTAGAGTTTCCCAGATAAAACTGACTCATGACAAAAACCGCATTATTGTTTTTTGTAGTAGTGTCACTTGATCCCTTTCTGTCTCCATAAAAGCCGTCATACCCTAAGCTTAGACTCATAGCGTTACTAAGATAGTTCAAAGATGCTTTTGCTGTTTTGTAATCATAATAAGATAGACTGGAATAATATAGTGACATATAATTAGATTTTTTCTTTTCATCGCTGATGTCTACATGTAAAGAGAGTTTGTCATCGATAAAGTAACTCGTTCCCACATTTATGGAATCTGTATCAAAAAGCTGATGATTTGAAGTACTGCTTCCGGCTTGTGATACGTTGCTTTTATACTGATCGAGCGTTAAAAAACTTGCATAAAAGATATCCGTTCTCGCAAAATTAGCACCCATATGTAGTTCAAACTTCTCATTTGGAGTATAGGCAAGATTGAAAGTTCCCGTTGAAAGCTTACTAGCATCTTTATTACTATCTGTGTCGATAGTGCGAATACCGCTAGATTTTTGTGCTTCTGCGCTTGCTGAAATAGAGAGTTTGTCATCGCTGTGATTGAAGTTAAATGAACCATCGGCTAGACCATAAGTTCCACCGTAAAACGCCACATCTTTTTCGTTGCTGCTTTTCTTTGTAATGATGTTGATGACACCCGCATTTGCACCATCTCCAGCTGTGACAATTCCGCTAGATTTGATGATTTCGATACGCTCAATTGAGTCTGGTGAGATGCCTGAAAGTAGTTGAGGAACGCTGTCGATATTGTTGATTTTTCTACCGTTGATAGTAACGACGATATTTTCATTTCCGTTACTTGTGCCATATCCGTGAAAATCGAGAAGCTGTGTGAAAGGATTGCCGTAACTTGGCATTGTGATTACAGATGTTTGCTCATTTAAAAACTCATACACATTCTGCACATGTGCTTTTTGGATATCCTCAGCTGTGTAGACTTCAACAGCATCAGTCGATCTGAGTTCATCTGTTTTGATGGCTGTAGAATCTACTGTTAAAGGCTCAAGTGTGACCGTATCTTGCGCATAAAGTGAACTTAAGAGTGATACTAAAACTAGCGATATTTTTATATTTTTATTCATAATTTTCCTTGAGTTATTTGATATTTTTTGTGTTTAAGTTAGTTACATGTAAGAGTATTCAAGGCGGCGAGATAGAGGTATTTAAAGTAAGAAAGATTTGAGGTTTGGATTTTTGGAGTGCGTGAAGTTTGAGGGTTTTTTTGGTGCGTTTTTTGTAAAAACAGTTACACTGGCAAGGCTTAAAAGAGAGTTCTAGTGCTCCAAAAGTGGCGGCGAGTTCCTCTTCTTCAGTTTCAGCTTCTAATTCTTCACCTAAAAAGTTTGCCATATGAAAACTCTGCACTCTTGAGCACTGTGCATGAAGCGTTACAAGGTTTGTCGTAGCGGTAATGGCGCGGAGGGTAAAATAGTTTTTACCAAATCCCTTAGGCAGTTTCATTATTCTCTTTTACAAAGGCAATTTTTTTCGGAATTGTACATAAATGTAGGCTAAAATACAACTATGAAACTATCTCACCTAAAACAACTCATCGATTATTTTAAAAAATTTCAAAAAATCAGCGCCATCCACAGAGTCTCAGATACCATCATTAAAGTGGCTTTTGACAGAGATGATGAACTCTATTTTGATATGCAGCGTTCCAATTCGGCGATCTTTACATGTAAGACTTATACGCGTTCAAAAGTTTATAACGCACCCTTTGATGTTGTACTTTCAAAGCGTTTTAACCGCTGTGAAGTGGAAGATGTTTTTCTTGTTGGCGGTGATAAAATACTCCGTTTTACAACCGTGCAAAAAGGTGCTTACAAAGAGATACGAACCTTTTTGCAATTTGAATTTACGGGCAAATATACCAATGTCATCATCTTAGATGAAGATGAGGTTGTACTTGAAGCACTGCGTCATATCGATCTTTTTTCCTCATTTCGTGAAGTGCGCGTAGGACAAAAACTGCTTCCTCCGCCAACTGCACCGTTTGTGGCAAAAGAGTACCCGATAGAAAACATCCAAATGTTTCTTGAAGATACCTACCAAGAGAGGATGAACTCAAGACTCAAAGTTTTAAAAGAGCAAAAAACCACACTTTTAGAAAAAAAATTGGCGCGTTTGAAAAAACTTTATAATGCACTTGATGATGAAAAAGTTCTAAAAAATGAGGCAGAAAAAAATGAGTATTTAGGCAATCTCATCTTGGCAAATCTACATCTTATAAAACCCTATCAAAAACACTTACATGTAAAGGATTTTGAGGGCAACGACGTAGAGATAAAGATCGATTCTCTTTTTGGCGCACCAGCGGATATTGCCAAATATTTTTTTAAAACCTCTAAAAAACTTAAGCAGAAATCGAAAAATCTTTACATAGAACGCGCTTCACTTCTTGAAAAAATGGAGTTCTTAAAACATTTTATTCAAACCGTGAAAACAGCTACAGATATCTCGAAAATAGAGCTTCTTTTTCCTGCAAAAAAACAGGAGAAAAAAGTAAGACAGAGTGAATCTATAGAGCAGTTTTTCATAGATGGATACAAAGTGATGATAGGAAAAAGCGAAAAAGGAAACGTTGAACTTCTACAAAAGGCCAAAGCAAAAGACACATGGTTGCATCTCAAAGATCGCCCGTCAGCGCATGTCATCATCGTTTCTGATAAACAAAATTTGCCTCATCACATCATCTACGAGGCGGCAAAACTCTGCGTGGATTTTTCTGTGTTTGAAAAAGGGCGCTATTTGGTCGATTATACTCCAAGACGTGAAGTAAAGATGCAAGAAGGCGCAAATGTTCTTTACAATAAATACAGCACAATAGAGGTCGATAGCACTTTCTAAGGAGGCGAAAATGGCACTTGATGCAGTCGGAAGTACAATCTATACTAACCAGCAAATGGCAAGCGTTTCAAGTGAACATACTGCAAGGCTGAATCGTATCGAGATGCAAAATGTTACAGCTGCCATTGCTGTAAATACAGAGGAAAAAGAGGTCATTGAGGTTCGTCCAGCTGAGGAAAATCACAAGATTGATGAAGACAGAGAACACGAGAGACAAGAGCATGATGAAGAGCAAAAAAGATCTCCAAAAAAGACACATGAAGATGAAAAAGAGGACGAAACTCCGATACACCATTTAGATATTAAAGTCTGAATTAGGTATAATCAGAGTATAAATTTTTAAAAATGGAATTCCTCATGAGTATATTGAAAACGGATGCTTCTTTGAAAGATAGAATTATCACCGCTATTGCACTGATTGCTGGTGTTGCTGGAGTCGGGTATGTAGATAATTTTTATTTGACTTGGCTCGTTCTTGGCGTTGTCTATTTATTTGCATTTTATGAAGCAAACGCTCTCTTTGGTTTAGAAAAAAATTCACTTTTCTTTTACGCTGCACTTTTATGGGTCGTTGCGCTTTTTTATCCTTACGGTGATGATCTTTTGGTAATATCTGGCATCATTTTTTTTGGCGCTGTTTCATATACTCAGAACATCCCGTGGAAAAACTTTTTGCCATTTTTATATCCAACAGCTGGGATGCTTTATATCTGGACTCTCTACCAAGAATACGCGATGATATCACTTCTATGGCTTGTCGTAGCAGTGGCAGCAACAGACATCGGTGCTTTTGTCGTTGGTAAAACGATAGGAAGAACACCATTTTGTCCTACAAGTCCAAAGAAAACGATCGAGGGTGTTATAGGTGGTGTCATTATCGGTACAGGTGCGAGTTTTTACTTTGGCGTAGCGATAGTCGGGACGCCATTAGCTGTTGTAATCTCTTTTCTTGTTGCTTTTGCATCTATTTTTGGTGATCTTTTTGAAAGCTACCTTAAACGTCAAGCAGGCGTTAAAGACAGTGGACATATCCTTCCTGGTCATGGCGGAATTTTAGACAGAATAGATGGTTATCTTTTTGCATCAGTTGTTATGATTGTGATGCTTCGCGGTCTGGTTTAAAAGTTGATCATTCTTGGAAGTACTGGCTCTATTGGAGTCAATACGCTTGCCATTGCCCAGCGATTTGGCTTACATATAGATGTTTTAGTTGCAGGTAAAAACATTGCTCTTTTAAATGAACAGATCAAAATCCATAAGCCTCGTATCGTTGTTGTTTCTGATATAGAAGATTGTAAAAATGTACAACATGAGAATGTTTTATGTGGTGAAGAAGCGATCTTAGAAGCGATAGAAAATTCATCTAGCTCTTTGGTGGTCAATGCGCTTGTGGGATTTTTAGGACTTCGTCCGACACTCAAAGCCATAGAATGTGGTAAATGCGTGGCTTTGGCAAATAAAGAGAGCCTCGTTGCCGCAGGTGCTTTTGTGGATATCACAAAGATACAGCCCATAGATAGCGAACATTTTGGACTTTGGTATCTTTTACAAAACAGAACCATAGCGAGTATGACTATCACTGCAAGCGGCGGAGCATTTCGGAACTGGGATCTTCGAGATCTAGCAAATGCAAGTTTGGAAGATACACAAAAACATCCAAACTGGTCGATGGGACAAAAGATCACCATAGACTCTGCGACGATGGTCAATAAGATATTTGAACTTTTAGAAGCAAGATGGCTCTTTGGTGAGGGTAAATACGATGCCATCATCGAGACAAAGTCGATTATCCACGCGCTAATCAACTTTAAAGATGGCTCAACTACGGCACATATTGCGAATGCTTCGATGCAACTTCCTATCTCTTATGCGATTATGCAGAGTATGGATGAGGAGATTTTAGAGCCTGTGGACTTGGTAAAAGTGGGTAGTTTAGAATTTCGCGAAATAGATGTTAAACGTTATCCTATCTGGCAGATCAAAGATGAACTTTTGAAAAATCCAAAACGTGGCGTAGTGGTCAATGCTGCAAATGAAGCGGCAATTAAAAACTTTATTGCGGGTAAAAAAGGGTTTATGGATATCTCAAAAGACATAATCACCGCATATGAGAAGTTTGATTATGAACCAAAAAATATTGATGATGTCTTTGCCATTGACAAAGAAGTACGCGCGTTTGTAGAGATGCTTGGGTGAAAACACTTATCTTGCATGGTTGGGGTGGAAGTGATTTTCCTCACTGGCAAAGTTATCTGGCAAGTGAGCTGGCGAAAGATTACGGCACGGTTTCTTTCCCTCTTTTAAGCGAAAAAGATGCGCCAAAAAAAGATGTTTGGATGGCAGAAGTTTTAGAGATACTTGAAGATTTTAAACCCGATATCGTGGTCTGTCACTCTTTGGCAAATATACTTTGGTTTCATCTTTGCCACGAGCAAAAAGCCTTACATGTAAAGAAACTTTTCTTAGTCGCTCCGCCAAGCCTTACATGTAAGCTTCTCGAGTTGGATACTTTTTTTCCATTAAATATTCCAAATGCTCTCTTCGCACAAAGCGTGACGCTTATCACTTCCACAAATGATCCATACTTGAATCAAGAAGAAGCCTTATCTTTGGCACAAGCGTTAGACGTAAGTCATATTATTCTCAAAGACGGCGGACATATCAATACTGCAAGCGGATACGGCAAATGGGATGAAATAGTGGATTTGGTAAAGGGGTATCAATGAAGTTTAACGATCTTGACATGACAAATTGGAAAGAGTCGGATCTTAATACTGATTCTTTATGGGTCATAAGTGAAAGAGATAAAAGCGGTAAGCACAAAAATGTTTATCACGGTAACTTCATACCTCAAATTCCAAATCAGCTAATCAGACGCTACACAAAAGAAAACGAAACTGTTTTAGAACCTTTTATGGGAAGTGGTACAACACTCTTTGAATGTGAAAAACTCAATCGAAAATATATTGGATTTGATATAAACCCTGAGATGATTGAATATGTCAATAATAGTATGAGCGACGGAAAGCATAAAGACAATTTTTATATTAACGACTGCAATTCATTAGATGCCTTGCAGGTTGATGAAAATATAGAAAATGCAAACAAAAAACTAAACTCTAAAAATGTTCAGTTTGTCCTCATGCATCCTCCATATATGGATATAGTAAAATTTACTGAAAATAAAAATGACTTGTCACAGATTGGCAATATTGACGACTTTATAGCGCAGTTTAAAATAATTTGTGAAAACTCTTTAAAACATTTAGAAAAAGACAGATACTTTGCTGTTGTAATCGGTGATGTATATAAAAATAGCGAAGTAATCCCGCTAAGTTTTTACTGCATGGATATGATAAAAAAAAGTTTTAATGTTAAACTAAAAGGTACGATAATAAAAAATATAGAAGGCAATCGTGGCAAACTTGGTGTTGGCGGTATCTGGAGATATAGGGCTTTAAATAGTGATTATTATATCTTTAAGCATGAGTATATTTTTGTGTTTAAAAAAGAAGAATAATTGTGGATTTACAAAGAGTAGAACTAGAACTCAAAAATAGATTAGCCTATCCATACAAATGGGGCAGAAAGCAATCTAATGATTGGGATAGTCTCACTAATTTTATATATAAAACATATAGTTTTAATAAATTATTGAAAAAAACAAAGATATTTGACCAAGAGCTGAGAGATTATGCTTTAAATAGATGGTATAACTATTGGAGCGCTATGGCTGCCGAAGATATTTTTACATCTCATGAAAATGTTATAGCTAATAAAAATATTTATGATAAGCTTGTAGATTTTAAAATTTATAATATTCCTTTTGACCATAAAACCTCAATTTTTCCAAGAGGATTTAACCAATCTTATGATTATGCTACCAAAAACAAAAAAGAACTTATCCAATGGCTTTATGCAAATCAAAGCCAACAAGGAAGAAAGCACTTAGAGAATAGACTGTTTATTGTCTTATATGACAGTAATAATCAACATTGGAAAATGAAATCAGAAATTCTCTCATTGAAAACTGCAATTGATAATTATATAAATAATTTTTCTCCTAATAAGCTTGTAAAATTAAATTTTGGAAATGGAGAAATTTTGTCAGATATAATTTGGATAACCAAGGGAATATAAACAATGATGCAACAAAAATTATTTTTGGAATTAGCTCAACCAGATGAGAATGGAATATCCAGATGGGTTAATACGACAGAATTTATTGGGGGCACCTCTAAAAACCTACCTATATTTTTCTAAAAGCCCAAATTCGATAAAATAAAGATACAAATGTCATAAAGGTAAGGAGATTTTAATGAGCAAAAAGAGCAGAGGGTTGTTTGACTATGAGTATCAGTTAGACTTGATAAACAAACATCAACCACCTCTGGCAAAGCTCAACTCTGTAATAGACTGGGAGATGTTTAGACAACCTATCGAAGAAGCCTTACATGTAGAACCAAAAGCACCAGGTGGCAGA
>JBBRBK010000051.1:0-14504 GCA_038205935.1 Campylobacterales bacterium | reverse complement strand
ATTGTCTCTAACCCAAGCATCAGTGTAGTCGCCATGGGCATTGACCGCTGTACTAGCAGGAAGCAAACCTGTGATGGGGTCTTGTCTTGAGAGGATTATTTTATTTATAGAATCATAATGGCGTTCAAGCGAAATATACATTTCATCTAAATTCATCTTATAAAGCCTTTTTGGATCGGTATGGATACCAATTGTGCTATCCTACCCGATTTCAGCTCTAAGAGTCCAGATAAAATGGATATTTTTTAACCAATCGGTTCATACTCGTGCATTTTTTTAAACGAGTAAAAGCTCTATGTCACTTTGTTCTTTTGGAGTAAGTGTAAAATCAAAGATAGAAAGATCCTCTTTCATATGTTTAGTCGAAGACGTGCCTGTGAGTGGAGTGATACCCATCTGCGTTAAAAAACGAAAAAAGATTTGAGCAGCTGTTTTGTTATATTCAACACTGAGTGTTTGTATTAAAGGATGGTTTAAAAGATGAGGATTTGCACTCAAAGACCAAAAACTTTGATAGGTGACATCATGTGCCAAACACCATTCTCGTAACTCTTTATCATATCCGCTATCTGCATAAAAACGATTTTGTAAAATACTCGGTTTTATCTGTGCTTCATCGTAAAGTTTTTGAAGCACTTCAAGATCATAACAATTGCTGATTCCAAGGCGGAGCGCTTTTTTTTGATTGTAGATCTCTTCCATAGAATGCCAAACTTCTAAAAGGTTTGAAAAAGGAAAAAGAGGAGAATGCAAGATCAGTCCATCCACATAATCTGTTTGCAAGTTTTGTAAACTTTTACTAAAAGACTGTGTTACCTGTTGACTGAGTGCACTATTTTTATCATAAGGGATGTTGTTTGGATCTTGTCCGCTAAGAGGAGTAAACTTTGTCTGTATGTAAAGTTTATCTCGTGTTATTCCCTCTTTTTTTAGTTCTGCTAAAGCTTTTCCTATGCCGGCTTCTAGGTAATGTTTTGGTTGGCATGCGGTGTCAATGCCCAAAAAACCTTGATGTATAGCTTCTATGACAAGCGCAGCAGTACGCTCTTTTTTCCAAGCTGTTCCATATATAAGTGATGGTATTTGTGTCATAAGAGTTCCTTTTTTTGTAATACTATCTAAAAAGACTCCAAAGAGGAAATCGTGTAACTTTTCTCTGATACACTTTGCCTTCAAATAAAAGATTGGGTGGATAAATGAAAAGAATTTTAAAAGTATTGGGTGTAGTCGTTTTACTCGCAGGTGCCTATTATGTTTGGCGTGTAAATTTAAATTATAGATTTGAAGAGATAAGTAAGGACAAGGTTTATAAATCAAGATTGATAAGTCCGGATAAATTAGGCGGATATTTAAAAGAGTATAAGATCAAAACAGTCATAGATCTCTTAGATCCAATACGACATGATAAATTGGATAATGGAAGACAAGCAAACATAGATGCAGAAGCCGCCGCTGTACAAAAATATAATGAAGAACACCATACCAATGTCGTACATGTAAACATTCCTTCTAGTCAAATTCCTACAAAAGAGACTTTGACGAAGTTTTTTCAAGTACTAGATGACAATACAAGTTATCCGGTTCTTATCCATTGTTACGACGGAACAGGTAGAGCACCACTTTACAGCGCGATCTATAGAGTGGAATATGAAAAATGGAAAAATGCAGATGCCAGAGCTAAAACGAGAGTTATCGTTGAAGGTTTTGGATACCGAAGCAGTTTTGCTGATGGCAAAAGCAAGGGCGACTTCTTGATGCACTATAAACCTCGATCAGATGGCAAAGATGCAACCATCAATCAACTGCAGGATCATTGATTCTAGAAAATTTTATAAACTGCGCAAGTGTTTTAAGTGAACTTTTTTCATTAAAACATCTTTCTAATGTCGTGCCTATTTCTCGAGAAAGTACGACAGCACCAAGCTTGTTAAACTGCTGTCTCATCGCAAGAATTACTCCACTACAGTCACTCAGGCTGTGTGAGCAGAGCAGGATGATTCTTTCATTAAATAACACTCTAAAATCCTTATCAGCTCTTGAGATCCAAGCGATTGCATTTGAGAGTACTGGCGGAATAGAGCCATTATATGTGGGAGCAACAACGATATAGGAGTTTACCTCTTTCATCTTTTCCATCAAAGTATAGATTTTTTGTGGCATGCCCTCATTAACTTCAACATCCATATCATACAAAGGAAGTTTCAATTGCATAAGATTTATTATCTCTGCTTCTGCCTTTAACCCGATAAGCATCTGCTGTAAAACATTTGCCAATTTTAAATTTTCTCCTGAACTTGCGAGTAAAATAAGTGTTTTCATAGGCTTATTACTTTTGTTCAGGATTAAAGACTTTACCTAAATCTATAGGAAATGGAAAAACTATTGTGTTAGTTTTGTCATTAGAAATATCACTCATCGTTTGTAGATAACGTAGTTTGATTCCCAGTTCATTTTGGCTTAGTTTTTCTGCCGCTGCAAGGATGTTTTCACTCGCTTCAAGTTCACCTTTTGCATTGATAACTTTGGCGCGGCGTTCACGTTCAGCTTCCGCTTGTTTAGCGATGGCGCGGACCATACTCTCATCAAGGTCGATATGTTTGATCTCAACATTTGCGATCTTGATTCCCCAAGCATCCGTTCTTTTATCAAGAATTTCTTGAATATCAGAGTTAAGACGTTCACGTTCCGCCAACATTTCATCGAGTTCATGTCCGCCTAATACCGAACGCAAAGTTGTTTGTGCAAGTTGACTTGTTGCATTATGAAAATCTTCTACTTGGATAATTGCTTTTTGCGGATCGATCACACGAAAGTAGACAACAGCGTTTACATGTACGGAAACATTGTCATGCGAGATGACATCCTGCGTCGGAACATCCAAAACAATGGTACGAAGATCGACTCTAACCATCTGTTGAACAATAGGAATAAGGATGATCAACCCCGGTCCTTTGACGCCGGTAAAACGGCCGAGAGAAAAGACTACTCCTCGTTCGTATTCTCTTAAAACACGTACAGACGTTGCTAAAAAAGCAACAACAAAAAGAACTATATAGACTCCGATGATTGGTATGTTAATAAACATAATTCACTCCTTCAATGGTTTAACTTTTAAAATAAGGTCACTCAGTCCAACAACCTGGACACTCTCTCCTACGCTCAGTTTTTCTTTGCTCGTGGCATTCCATATTTCTCCATGGCATAGGACATGATAGCCCTCATCTGTTACATCTATAACATGCCCTTTTAAACCTATCATCTCTTGTGTCCCTGTGACTACTTTTTTTGAGCGAGATTTTAAATATAGCCGCATCAGCATAACAAAAAATGCAAAACTGACGAGACTAAACGCGATCACAAGGGGAATAGTGTCAGCATTAAAGAGTAAAATGGAACCAACAGTAAAGGCAATGACTCCACCGATCCCTAAGATTCCAAAACCTATAACAAAAACCTCTAAAATCATAAAACTGATACCTACAATAACGAGTAGTAATCCAACATCATTCAAGGGATCTACACTCTTTATCTCTACACCAGTAGAAGCGGCAAAAAGTGAAGATAAAGTAAAAAGTAACAGTGGAAGCAGACTTTTCATAACCGTAATCCTTTAATAACTCTCAAACAGATTTTGAATTTTAGAAATATCATGAGTACTAGAATAAAGCGATTTAGCTTCACTCTTTCTGATATGCTCTTCAAATGTCAAAACACTGTTTTTGTCTTGATACAGTATACCAAGGGGCATCGGCATCACTTCAAATACTTTTTGCAAAGCACCGTTAAAATCACTGCTCTCATAAGCCTCATCAAGAGTATATGTGTTTTCCTTAAACCAATGGTAAGTGTTTGTTTTGTTAAAAGTCACACAAGGTTGAAAGATGTCAACGAGTGCGTAACCGTGATGCATAAATGCGGCTTTGAGTACCTCTTTTGCATGTTCGGCGTTACCTATACTGACTCTTGAGACAAATCCAGCTCTAAGTGAAAGTGCGACGGCTAGCGGATTGAAAGGCTCATTTGAGACGCCATTGACCTGCACTTTTGTCTCAAAACCCTTTTGGCTTGTGGGTGAAGCTTGACCTTTTGTAAGACCGTAGACCATATTGTTGTGTACGATGTGAACGATGTTAACATTGCGTCTGATGGTATGGATAAAGTGGTTTCCACCCTCTCCATACATATCGCCATCTCCGCCCTCAGCTATGACATTTAACTGCGGATTCGCCATTTTTATGCCCGTTGCAGCTGGAAGCGCCCTGCCATGTAGGACTCCAAACATATTTGTATCTACGTAATAGGGTGCTTTTGCGGCTTGTCCGATGCCTGAAACTATGACGATGTTATTTTTGTCACCATGTAACTCTTCAAGCACCTCTTTTATGAGTTTTAAGATACCAAAGTTTCCACATCCAGGACACCACGCGACATCGACATTTTCTCTATCAAACAGATGACTCATAACAACTCCTTTACAGATTTTTCTATCATGCTTGTAAGCTGATCGGCAAAGAAACTAAACCCATTGGACTGCAGGATTCTGTCATCTATATGTATGTCATGAAGTTTCAGCTGATCGGCAAATGCACCGTCTGCATTATTTTCCACAACAATCTTATATTTGTAGCCATTTAAAACGCTCAACTGTTCTTTACTTAATGGATGCATCCATACTAAATGTACATGTGAAAGCCGTTTATCATCCAGTCGCTCTAGCACTTCAGAGATTGCTCCTTTACTAGAACCCCAGCCGATAATGGCTATATCTCCCGCACCATTACATATAGGAGCAATAGCTTCGCGGAGGAGTTCATCATTTTTACGCGCACGTTTGTCGACCATCTGTTCGCGCATTTTGTAATCTTCTGTGATCTGTCCACGTTCATCATGTTCATCTCCTACAGCGCAGATAAGTCCCTCTCCAAAACTTGGAATCGCTCTTGGACTTATGCCATTTGTTGTGTCTGCATAACGCTCATAATCCTCAGCACTTTTTGTAATGTATCTGCGCTGTTCATAGGAGGCAAAATCCACATCATCTATCATAAAAATAGAATCGGAAAGATATTGATCACTTAAAACGATAACGGGTATCTGGTACTTGTCAGCTAATTCAAAAGCAAGATAACCGTAGTCGATGCACTCTTGGAGTGATCCGGGTGCGAGTACCACACGCGAAAACGGTCCATGTCCTGAGTATAGAGCCAAGTTTAAGTCTCCCTGTTCTGTTCTTGTAGGCAGTCCTGTGGCAGGTCCTGGACGCTGTGCAAGGTAGATGACAGAAGGTGTTTCAGTCATGCCAGAGAGACTCAGAGCTTCGCCCATAAGAGCAAAACCACCGCCAGAAGTGGAGGTCATGGCACGCGCGCCGCCATACCATCCGCCGAGCGTCATCATCAAAGAGGCTATCTCATCTTCACTCTGTTCTAGAGCGATATCAAACTCTTTTGACATCGCTGCCATAAAGTTTAAGACTCCTGTTGATGGCGACATCGGATAGGCAGTTATCATATTGCATCCGCCTGCTAAAAAACCAAATCCGCACGCAGTCGTGCCATCCATAAGATGAAGTTTTTCCAGCACTTTTATATCGGCGTTTGGCAACTTCGGAAGCGTGAGTTTTTCAATCTCAGTTCCGGTTTGAAACCCAACTTCTGCTACTTCTTTATTTGCACCTTCATCTTTAAAATGATTGTCGATGCTTTGCAACAAAGGAACTTTATCGATACCCAACAACCCAAAGAGAAGACCTGCCATGTAAGTGTTACCATACAAGCTATTGCCAAACTTTTTGGCGCTCTCTTTCATGGCAACCGCTATGACATCAGGTTTCTCACCGCCGAAACTTTCATCTGCCAAAATAATGGTATTTTGATGCCATCTCTCTTTCATGTGTTCAAGGGCTAGAGCATCCATCGCAATAGAGATATCCACTTCCCAACATGGAGCCTGCACGGGGAAATTTGCGATGCGAATTAAAGTGGTGTTACTTCCTCCACGTACACGAGACATAAACTCTTTTGTAGTAAAAACATAGTATCCACTTGCCTTAAAAGCGTTGCTAAGTATCTTTTCTAAAGTATCTATGCCAAGACCGGCCGCACCGCCTATCAAGATTGAGATACTGACTTGATGCGCACCGTCTATATTCGCACTACTTATCAGGCTATTTGGTTTATTCATATCTAAAGAAACTGCTTGCATTTTTTCTTCTCCTAAGTTGCCCCAACTAATCTTCCCGCCGTAATATCCAAGTATGATGACATTGAGTCCTGTCAGTAAAACGATGGCGTGATAGACGATGCTTGGCATGGTGTCACTGAAAACGACATTTGGATCTTCGAGATAGATTCCTATGGCTATGACACCGAGTATAAGAGTGATCACGGCTACGAAAATTTTTACTACAAAAGGTTTTTGAGTTAAGAGATTATAGTTGATCCACCAACTAAGTAGCCCTGGTATCATGGCAATAAATCCCATAGCTGTCGCAATAAATAATGCATAAAATACAATAAGGGCATATGTCTCTTTAAGAGTCATAAAAAATGCTATATCAAATCCTGCTGCAAAAAGATGCAAAGCGATGGGGAAGTGGACGGCCATAGGGTGCGGATGATATTTTTTATATAAGATTCTTAGATAAGTTTTAAAATCTTGCGGAGGAGGTGACTCTTTTTTGGTGGTAGGTTCTTCGCTTTGCAAGGTTGCCACGACGGGAAACTCTTTAAAGACTTCATCACCATGGGGCGCACCGGCAAGGGCAGAAGTAAGATCTACTCCCGCACTGTGCATTCCTTGATGTTCACCATTTTGCCAAAAAGAGCTTTGTGTTACATCATACACTATATTTTTGTATGCAATATAAGCTCTGGCACCATTTTTTCCATCATACGACTTCAGTTCATTTACGGTCATCATAATGTCCTTTACAAGATTGCTAGATCATTATGAGGGCGTACGCTCATGCTCTTGCATGATATCGATATAGTCACACACTTCATTATCTTCGTTACAGACTTGAGCATATCCTGTAAGCGGGTCATTTTCTATAGCGGCAAGATTATCTGAGACAAACTGCCAGTTTATGAGTTTCCACCAATTTTCAAGATAATCAGCTCTGCCGTTACGATAGTCTATGTAATATGCATGTTCCCAGACATCACATGTAAGCAAAGGTACCAGCTCATGGCGCAATGGATTGTCCGCATTTGAAAACTCGGCTATTGCGAGATTACCTTCTTTGGTTAGGACAAGCCACACCCATCCTGAACCAAAAAGAGCCGCAGCCTTCGCTAAAAATGATTTTTTAAATTCATCTTCTGAGCCAAAAGCTTTTATGATCATATCTGAAAGTTCTACGGAACAAGAGGTGGCATTTTTTGAGAGTCCATGCCAGTAAAAATCGTGGTTGTACACTTGAGCGGCATTATTGAAAATTGCACCACCAGCGTATTTGATGATATATTCTAAAGGTTTATCCGCGTAATCGCCACCTTCGATAAGGGCGTTTAGCTTGTTGACATAACCAGCATGATGTTTACCATGATGGTAAGTTATCGTTTCAGAGGAAATATATGGTTCTAATGCTGCCTTTTCAAAAGGCAGCGACATTAGTTCAAAGTTCATTTTACACTCCTTGATATATAAGTTTCAGTTATCATCGTAACAGAAAAAAAATAATAATTTGCAAAAAATATTAAACTAGTTCCTGAGATTAGTTTCGTTGACCATGTTGGAAGTTATTTCTATCATCAGAATTACTATTTCCATCATCAGCTTTACGATCATTATTTCTGACATTTTTGTCATCTGTCTTACGATCATTGGTTTTGAGAGTTCTGTCATCTGGTTTACGATCAACATTTCTGATAATTTTATCCTCAGGTTTGCGATCATTGGTTCTGATAATTTTCTGATCTGTCTTACGATCATTGGTTTTGAGAGTTCTGTCATCTGGTTTACGATCAACGTTTCTGATAATTTTATCCTCAGGTTTGCGATCATTGGTTCTGATAATTTTCTGATCTGGCTTACGATCATTAGTTTTAAAAACTCTGTCAGCTGGCTTACGGTCATTGTTTTGAATAAATATGCGCTGTGTTTGTGGTTTGTTGTACTTTACTGGATGTGGATGATTCGAGCGCCAATCATTTTTCCAAGATATGTTTTTTTGATTTGTGTTGATTCTTCTATTTGTATAAAAAGTATTATATCTAGGTACATTAATATAAACATCATGATGATGCCAATCAAAGCTACTCCACATAACATCTCCTACTGCGATTCCAAGTGAAAATCCAAAGAATATTCCCGGTGCCATATAAAAAGATGATGGATAATAATAAAATGGTGTATATCTTGGATAAGACCATTGTCCGTAAACTCGCATCGGATCATATACGGGTACATACACTGTATTTGCATACGTTGGCTCGATAATAATTGTTCTTATACCTCGATCATCTTCTTGCATGATTATTTTTTGCTTTTGTGAACTCGTGAGATAGCCGTTTCTTTGGGCTTGCAAGCGTAAACGTTGTACGCTATCCATGACCATATCTGGCTCGTCTAAAAAAGCATCTCCTAGCTCTTGAACCCAAGAAGGATATTGATCCATCATATCAAGAACCTGAGGAAATGCTACAAGTGAGGTGACACTCGGATCCCAATCATTGGACGCGGCAGCTTGGACTGCATCTTCTCCTTGTAAATCGGAATTTTCTCTTGACCAATCCACGGCTTCTTGAACTTCTCGGGGATAAGTTGAGGCCATTAAAATTTGCGAAAGCAAAGAGTCAGGATAGAGCGCTATTGGAGCCATCGTCTGATCTAATCTTTGTTGTGAGAGTGTATCAGTGGATGCCATTAGGATCAGGGGTAGAAGAGCTAAAAATAAAAATATTTTTTTCATAATGAATTTCCTCAGTTAAGATGTCTATAAACAATCATATCCTAAGTCAGGCAAATAAATTATGAAGAAAAATCAATCTTTTTTAAGAGAGCTTTTAAGTTCGCTGAGTTGGGTTAACTGGTCTATTTGCATCTCTTCAAGTTCCACAAGTCTTTCCCATTGTTTGGATAGAAAATGGTCTAATTTATCATGAAGATGACGGATCTCAATCTCTGCTTTGAGATTGACTTGATAATCATGTTCAGATCGTATTCTGTCTTTGGCAGATTGGCGATTTTGACTCATCATAATGATAGGCGCTTGGATAGCAGCGATACATGAGAGGATGAGATTTAAAAGGATAAAAGGATATGGATCAAAAATAGTGTTACGAGAGAAAAGCAGATAGCTGTTAAAGAGAATCCAGATAAAGAGAAAAAGAAAAAAGCTAATGAGAAAAGTCCAACTACCGCCAAAATCAGCGATTTTATCAGCCATTTTTTCACCAATTGTACGATCATCTTCTATTTCTTCTTCAATATTTTCAGAGATCAGTTCATGTTTTTCTAAACTATGAAGAACCTCTTTGTCAAGTTCAGAAACATCTCCATTTTCATCTTTTATCAGCTCTTGTAAATGTCTATTTTTATAAAGCAGAAGATCATTGTTACAGATATAACAATTTTCTGACCACTCAGCAAAATCTTTTTTAATGAGTTTAGAAATATCTTCTCTGACTAAGGGAGCGGGTACTGCTTCATTTTCAGAGTAATTTTTTTTACATACTATACATTGGTACTTATTCTCATGCATAAATTACTCCGATATATTTTTATCTTGAAATACTCACACCTATGCCAATTTTATTGATGTAAGTATTATAATCGATGAGACTCTCACCATAACCGCTAAAAGCTTTTATATAAAGAAAGAAGTTGTCCTTTTCATTGAGCGGATAACTGTAGCTAAAATCTGCTGCTGAGTGATTATTAAAATTTGAACGTAGGAGCAAAGTAAAAAGATTTTTATCCCAAGGCAAAGAAAACTTCACATCTCCGTGCCCGAGATAATCCAACAATTGAGGGTTGTAATCTTTATCATCGGGCAATCTGCTCCAAAATTGAAACTCTGTAAAAAGATTTTTATATTGTGTAGAAACTGTTGCATTAACATAGTTCCAAGAGCGTTCATTTGTGCCACCTTGTCCATTTGATTGGTGGGCAATTCCAAGTTTGAGTGATTTTATAAATTTTGCATCATCGCTTAGTGCTATGGGGATTGTTACAAAAAGTTCAGGATTGTAGTTAGATTCGCGAAAATACGCAGAAGTGCTATAGGCTTGCCAAAAGGATTTCTGTGTATATCCAAGACTATATATCTCATTAAAATTTAAAAGATTTGCTGCAAAATCAAATTTTACACTGAGTTGAAACTCTGCTTCTATATTTTTAGAAGTTTCGTTATTTGTATTTGGATATTGACCATTTGTTCTGTAGCTAAAAGGAAGAAGATAGTTAGTTTTATATGTTTTGAGATTATATAAAGACTGTGTCATCTGTCTCATGGTTGTATCAGTTTCAGTGTCTACAGTATCTAGAAGATAATAAAGCTTTTTAGTCTCTTTTTTTATCTCATGATTTGAATCAAATGAAGTTGATTTGTAGGCAAGTGAAGCAGAGTTTTTATACCATTCATATGCCATCTTTTGATCTTTTTCACATCCCAGACCATTTTCGTACATGTAAGCCACATAATACGAAGCATCTGCATCATTGTCTTTTTCTGCCAAGGCTTTAAAAGCTTTAAAAGAGTTCGTATAATCACCCTTTTTATAGATCTCAAGGGCACTTTCAAAAGCTGTTGCAGCCTGTAAACTGGTGTAAATAAATAAAATAAAAAATAAATATTTCAAAATGGACCTTAGCTTTAGTTTTGTAGAGTAGGGTAGGTTGTATACCCTTTTTCATCTTGTGTATAAAAGGTACTTGGATCTGATTCACTCAGTTTAGCATTTGTTTTAAATCGCTGGGGAAGGTCGGGGTTGGATATGAAAAGTGTCCCAAATGCTACGCCATCAGCTTGATGTTTTTCTAAAACTCTGTTTGCTTTTTCTTTGGTATAACCTCCACATGTGATGAGAACTCCTTTATATGCGTCTTTAAGAATGGCAAGGTCTACGACGTTGGCTCCATGTCGTATATCGCCTTCAAGAGCATCTATAACGTGAAGGTAGGCAAGTTTGAAGTCATTTAGCTTATGACATATATATTCAAAATGTTTTGTAGGATTAGAGTCGCTCATGTCATTAAAAGTTCCGCTTGGAGAGAGTCTGACACCAACCTTATCTGAACCGACTGCAGCACTTACCGCTTCTATAACTTCAAAAAGAAAACGGGCTCTATTTTCTACATTGCCACCATATTCGTCTGTTCTATGGTTTGTTCCATCTCGAAGGAATTGATCTATAAGATAGCCATTTGCGCCATGCACTTCAACCCCGTCAAAACCGGCTTTTATTGCATTTTTTGCAGCGCTGACATAATCTTGAACTATTTTTTTGATCTCATCAACGCTGAGTGCTTTTGGTGTCTCGAAATCTTTCATTCCCTCAAAAGTATAAATTTGACCAGAAGGCTTTATGGCAGAGGGTGCAACACTCGGAGTTCCGTTGTGGTATGAAGAGTGAGAGATTCTCCCCACATGCCATAACTGCAAAAATATTTTGCCATCTTTGTCATGAACAGCTTCGGTTACTTTTTTCCATCCCTCAACTTGAGCATCTGTATGGATTCCCGGAGTTGCAGGATAGCCAACTCCCTCTGTAGAGATTTGAGATCCCTCTGTTATGATGAGTCCTGCACTTGCTCTTTGAGCATAGTAAGTCGCCATCAAATCATTTGCAATATTATTATCAACACTTCTACATCGTGTCATAGGTGCCATAATGATTCTATTTTTGAGAGTATATTTTCCGATTTTGAGTGGTAAAAAAAGATGCATAAAAGACTCCTTTTGGATTTCTAAGATGATTATGCCTTAGAAAGCATTATATTGTTATAAAGAAACTTACGAGTTATATTCTCGTTATCTTTTTACTCTTTATGCCCGCTGTCACCTTGACGCGTAACTAGCTCGTTCATATCTTTGCCTCCGATGAGGTAGGCATCACCAAAGCCAAAAGTAGCTTCACCGGCCTTTACATGTAACTCATAAAGATTAAAGTCTGTCATCTTTTTGAGCATCTCGACCATTGACGCGTCAAATTTGTGACTAAAGAGATCAAGGACTTCTTCAAATCGCTGTGTATCTCTTGCAATTTTCATAGAATCACATTGCAAAGAGATCCGTTTTCTGGCAAAAAGATTCTTCGTTTTACTTTCATCTTCTATGAAAAACAGAGATGCGCTAGGATTGGCTTGCAAGTTTTTTGTATGCGTGGCAATACTTGAGATATAGATGTAAAAACGGTTATTGTCATAGATGTATGGAGCGTATGAAGAAAAGGGAAGATTTTCTTTGTCAATCGTACCGATGATAGCTGTTTGAATGTTTGAAATAAATTTTTGCATGTTAAGTCTCTTTTTGCTGGATTCTAGCACAAGAGCTCTAAAAAGCAATTGTGATTTTTTTGGGCTTTAAAATAAAGCGGTAGTAGAGATGCTCCTTGTTTCTATTAGAGAGTAAAACTTGATGTTGTTCCATGTCCGATGCCATCGCTCATAAGCGTAACATCTCCGCCTAAAATGTGAGAAAGTTTTTTACTGAGTGAAAGTCCAAGACCTGTGCCTTTATGCTGTTTTTGCATCACATTTTCTATTTGGGTAAAGTCATTAAAAAGCTGATCTATATTTTCTTCAGAGATGCCAATACCGCTGTCGCTCACTTTAAAGAGCAGGCTCTCTTTATCATTGGAAAGTTCAAGATTTACAAATCCTTCTTTTGTGAATTTGATAGCATTGGAGATAAGGTTTAAGACTATTTGTTTAAACATTTTTGGATCAGTTATATATGTTTTATTTTGAAACTTCTCAGATGAGAGATGAAATTCTAGTCCTTTATCATCAGCTAGCGGTTGAAGCATTTTAAAACAGCCATGTACGAGTTCTAAGACATCTGTCTCCTCGGGATATGCTTGCATCTTACCAGCCTCGATTTTAGCGATATCAAGGATTTCGTTGATCATTTCAAGGAGATAATGTGCCGAGGATTCTATATTTAACATCACCTCTTTTTGATCATCATTGAGCTCCTCATAGGTAATCATATACTGAGAAAAACCTATGATGGCATTGAGTGGCGTTCTGAGTTCATGTGACATATTTGAGATAAATGCAGATTTTGCATGTGACGCTGACATAGTCTTGTTAATCAGCCTTATTCTATCGAGTTGCAAAATGATCATATTGGCAATAGAGTTATAAAAATTTTGCTCATTGTCATCTGCATACTCTTTAAAACCTAAATCAATTGCACCGAAATAGTGAGTTGATTGATCTTCAAAATTCGTTACATGTAAGGATATATGTTCATTGTTTGTATGTTTTAAGCTCTCTTTTTGAAACTGTAAATCGCTTTTATTGGTTAAAAGTTTAATCTGCTTGATTGAAGTTTCAATACACTCATCTTCTGTTTTTGTCTGGATAATAGTATTAAAAGTCTCGATGAGTTGGATAAACCTTTTGAGTCTGAGTCTATTTTCCTCTTCAAGTTTATCTAAAGCCAGTGAAGTGATTTTTAGCATATTATTAAATGAATGGGTGAGTATGGCTATCTCATCTTGTGTGTGTATCTCGAGTTGAGTCGTATAGTTATGAGTGCTGATGATATCATCTGTTGCCCTAGTCAGCACTTCTATGGGTTTTACTACTCCTTTGGAAATTTTAAAAGAGAGATAAACGACAAATATAAAGATTATAATAGAAATGTAAAGCATAAAACGGACAAAGTCATAAAAAAATGTTAAAGCAACACTTTTATCTACAGCATAAACAATATACCAGCCTTGCATAACCGTTGGAATCTTTTGGTAAACAATGACATATTGATTATTGATGACGTTGTCATTTTTTTGTTTAAAATCTAAAGGAAGGGAAAGATCTTCTCCAATATGAAGATTATTCTCAGGGTTTATAATATAAGAGTGAATACTATTTTGATGTGTCAGATAGATATCGAGATTATTTAAATTATATTCTAAAATTAAAAATCCAAGTTCCTTTTTTTTATCGAAAGAAGCATATATTTTTGAATAGATATATAAGATATCGCCTTGAATATACTCTCCATTATTTTCATTTGAAAAGCCTTGCATATGAAACATTTTTTTTTCAGACTGCTTGGCACTCGAAGATGAGATAACTTCCCCTTGTGTATTGATGATTAAGAGGGTATTATTGATACCAATATCACGTGATTTTTGTGTTAAGAGACGTGCTAATCTTTTGTCGATATCTTCGGCTAAGATATCATCCATAAGATCCAAAGAGCTTAGAAATTTTATCTCATTATTTAAAGAGAGCAGGTTGTCGTTTATGAGTTTCCCAACGACTTGCGCTCGATCCAATTGTTCAACAACTATTTTATGGACTATCTTTGTTTCACTCAAAAAAAG
>JBBRBK010000050.1:0-14728 GCA_038205935.1 Campylobacterales bacterium | reverse complement strand
AGCTCACGCTATTTCAAAAAATTTAGAGTATTAAAAACAGCATCCGGCCACTTTATGATAAAATGGCTCCATAGAAAATATCTCTTTTACGGTGGCCGGATGTTCAGCGCGTTTGGTGGCCCGTTTGAACGCTATACGCACAAAGATGCGTTTAAAAGATTATTTGATGAGAAAGCCAATGATATTCAAGATGAGATACACAACAGCACCTCGTACATTATGAAGTATATCAATAAGACATTACCTCTTTCAAAAAATAAAAAGATTACTGAAAAAGACAGATATATGAACGCTTGGTACTCCAAACATAGAGTAGTGCGTTTTAATAGCTCAAAAACACTTGCACCTCTTAACATATATAGATTACTTCATAGCAGATATTCATTATTTGCTCTTACAAAACTTTTACACGAAGATCACTTTAAAATCTATGTGACGCTTGATACCAATAAAATTGTGGAGATTATGGATGAGTTCGGCGACACAGTTTATGCCCGTAATGATAGTTTCAACGTCTACCTTATGGGGAATAATTTGAAAAATTGTTCGCAAACAAACGAAAGTGCGCTAGGTAGGTCAGCATGACAGTTGAATTTGAAAGTTTAAAACTCTTGCCTCAGATATACGAACTGTTAAGTAATCTTTCTTCACAGCAAAGTAACAGTTCTAAAAGATGGATGAGCGTAAAAGAATTAAGTGCATATCTCACCTTTGGAAAAGACAAAATTTATAAGATGGTGGATGTCATTTTTATTGAAAGTGAGCATTATTATAAAAAAGAAAATCGCTTGTTATTTGATAAACAAAAAATAGATGAATGGGTTGTAAATACTCCCTCTAACAAGCTGAGTATGAATGATACTAAGATGATTATCGATGATGTTTTATCATCGTTATCAAAAAAATAAAATATATTTAACTATTAAGACCTTATAATATAGTTTCTTGAGTCCGTATTATTTGGTTTTTGTAGCAAGGATAACTATGAAGATCATATCAAGAAACAACACACTATATTTAGACTTTTCACATAATGGTCAAAGAGTCAGAAAATCTGTAAAAATGGAAGATACGGTAAAAAATCGTTCTATCATACAAAAGCAGATTATCCCCGAGATTCAAAGACAGTTGGTGATGGGTGAGTTCTTTGAAAAAGAAACAACATATACACTAGATGAGTTTGCAAAAATAAGCTTTTCATTACATAAAAGTAAAAGAAAAGAACTGACACATATTAGTTATGTAGAAGATTATAATTTACATATTTCTCCCCTACTTGGAAAAATGTATATCACTGATCTAAAAAGATCACAGCTACTAAACTGGCAAAATCAACTATCTGAAACAAGAGCCTATAGAACAGTTAAAAGAATAAGAACTATTTTGATGACTATACTTGAAGATGCTTATAAAGATGAGTTGATAGAAAAAAATCCTTTAAAACTTGTCGCCGTTCCTACTGGTGATGATGTCATTGTAAAGCAACCTTTTACATTTGAAGAGATATATCTAATTTTGGATAACGCTCCTGAAATCATAAAAGCTTTTTTTGCGATAGGTTTTTTCACTGGTATGAGAACTGGGGAGATTATAGGTTTGAAATGGTCTGACATTAACTTTGAAAAGAAAATAATCGAAGTCAGAAGAAGCATACGTCAAGGCAGAGAAACAACTCCAAAAACAAAATCAAGTATCAGAGATATTGACTTACTTGATGTATTAGAACCTTATCTGTTAGATCATAGAAACATATCTTCAAAAGAGAGTGTTTATCTGTTTGAAACAACTCGAGGGGAACCTTACAAAAAGACAGATAATATATCTTCGCATTTTTGGAGAAAGATATTAAAAGGGCAAAATATCCCTTATAGAAATATGTATCAAATGCGACACACTTTTGCAAGTACTATGATTTCAAAGGGTGAAAATATACTTTGGGTTAGTAAGATGCTTGGGCATAAAGATAGTTCAATGACACTTGATGTTTATGCTCAATATATGCCACAAAAAGATTTCACACATGGTTTGGGATTTTTACGTTAGACACACTTTGGCACAAAATTGGCACAGTAGCTTTTTTTGAAAAAAAATTGAAGTTTAAGAAATAAGAAAAAATGATACTTTTGGTGGTGGCTTGTCTCGGAATCGAACCAAGGACACAGTGATTTTCAGTCACTTGCTCTACCGACTGAGCTAACAAGCCATCTATAAAAACGGATTTAAAAAAGTGGGGTGGTGGCCAATCTCGGAATCGAACCAAGGACACAGTGATTTTCAGTCACTTGCTCTACCGACTGAGCTAATTGGCCATAAATACAAAAAGTGGCTCCGAATACTGGATTCGAACCAGTGGCCAAGTGATTAACAGTCACCTACTCTACCGCTGAGCTAATTCGGAATATTTATGAGCCGCAATTATAGGCAAATCAAACTGAATTGTCAAGATTTACGGCGTTTTCTTTGTATATTCTTTGATAAAACTAGAAACTCAAGATTTCCGACTCTATTAATAACTATATCTCCATTCTCTAGCAAAAGTTTTAGCCTTTTTTGACTCTCTGCATCAAAGAGTAATTCTATATCTGCATAAGTTAAAGGACGTTTATCAAGGGTATTTAAGATCTCATCATCACCGTAATGGCTTTGACAACTCTCAGCATGTGTGCGTGAAGAGATATGGATAGGCAAGGAGGGATCAAAAAGCTTTGAAAGCTCAAAGAGTTCACTATAACTTATTCCTTGCACAGGATACGCTGGAGGACGATCTATGGTGCCAATATCAATGCGTTCTACATGAGAAAGTTTTTTTAAGACTTCATTGATCGCTTCGACCTCTTCTCTGGAATCATTGATGCCATACACAAAAAGTACTTCGATATACAGTTTGCCAGTAAACTTTTGTGAGAACTCCAAAACCTTACATGTAAGCATCTCTATATCAATACCTTTATGTGGTCTGTCTATTTTTTTGAATACTTCCAAGGATACTGCGTCTAGAGAAAGTTTGACTTGATCGAGTTTTAAAAGTGTATTAAAAACTTTTTCATCGATAAGTGTTGCGCTGTTAGTCAAAATAAGAATCTCTTTATCTTCTTTAATCTTTTTAATCTCGTCGATGAGTTCATCAAGATAAGGATAAAGTGTGGGTTCTCCATTTGCTGTAAGTGTAATGACATCGATATTTTGGTGTTCAAGAAGTGCGGATTTCAGATCTTTAATAATCGTTCCAACATCCGTTACGACTACTTGGTGATCAACAGTTGCTGAGGGAGAAAGCTCACAATAAAGACAGTCAAAATTACACTGCTTTATCGCGCTCGAGAGATCGATGCCAAGAGAGTTTCCAAACCGTCTCGAATGGATCGGCCCGAAGATGGTTTTATTTTCCACTTACTCTATGACATTCATTAATAAAGTGTTTCGCATTTTCAACAGGTACATCAGGCAAAATCCCGTGACCAAGATTGAAGATATGACGTTTTCCGCCCATGATCTCTTGAAGTGCTTCTACGCACTCAGTTGTTGACTCTTTTGAGTAAAGACGGCATGGTTCCATATTTCCCTGAAGTACATATTTATCTCCGAGTTTCTCTTTTGCGTAAGCCATCGGCGTTGACCAGTCCACACCAAAAACATCAAAATTTCCATACACTTTATCTAAAAATGCAGGAACTCCTTTTGGAAACATGATGATTGGAATATGTGGATATTTTCCTTTGAGATAATCAGCGATCTCGACCATATACTTCCAAGAAAATTCATCATATTTTGAAGGCTCAATAGCCGCTGCCCAAGAGTCAAATATCTGAACAACATCGATACCAGCTTGAATCTGTTTTTCCATATAAAGCTTCACAACTTCAGTCACTTTTGCAAGGATTTTATGAAGAAGTTCAGGGTTTGAATACATCATCTTTTTACAGATATTGTAGGTCTTTGTGCCCTCACCTTCTATCATATAGGTCGCTAACGTCCAAGGCGCACCCGTAAAACCTATAAGCGCTTTATCTTCTGCTAACTGCTCTTTGATAAGCTTGATTGTATCATATACATAAGTTAGTTTTGAAGCAGCTGCTTCTCCGCCGATGAGCCTGTCCAAATCTGCTTCATCTCTCACGGGATCAGAAAATTTCGGGCCCTCACCTTTGACAAAAGAAAGATCCATTCCCATCTCATCTGGAATAACTAAGATATCACTAAAAAGTATCGCCGCATCTACACCAACAATATTAACAGGTTGAAGAGTGACTTCACATGCTTTTTTTGGATCATGACAAAGATTTAAAAAGTCACCAGCTTGCGCGCGAACTTCCATATATTCTGGCAAATAACGTCCAGCTTGTCTCATCATCCAAACAGGAGTATATGGAGTCTCTTTGCCAAAACACGCGTCTACAAATATTTTACTCATAAATATGTCCTTAATTTTATTAGATCAATTTTTAATCGTGATGTCCGACTTTACTTAAAAAGTATAAGCCAACACTTATCGCTGTCACTGAAAGTGCGAGATACAACATCTCTAATGCCCCGTGGTACTCGGTATGTCCTACTCTTTGAAAGAATGTTACAACTAAAACCATTACGATAACTTTTGAAATTTTATCTTTGAGTTGGTCTAGGGAATGGATTGCAAGTATCTTATTGTCTTTATCATCATCATCTTTTGCAACATCAATATCAGAGATAAAGAGTTCATACAAACCAAATGAAAATAAGAGCATTACAACGCCAATAAGATAAAGATCAACCGCACCGATAATACCACCCACAACATCTTCATGAAAGCTTTCTACATGTTCATGGTTATAGTAAGTCCAAAAAACTTTTTGAGCTGTATCATACACGTCAAAACTTGCTACCGCGAAAAGAACTACAGCCCCAACAAGACCAAAAATTACCGCGAGTAAGATAATAAATCTGCTACTCCATAAACCACTTTCAAATATTCTTTCCAACATTATTTTGCCTCTTGCATCTGTACCCATTTTTGGGCTATACGCACTGCATTTGTTGCCGCGCCAACTCTTAGATTATCTGCCACTATAAACATGTGAAGCATATTTTCATCAAAAAGATCATTTCTTATGCGTCCGACAAAAGTCTCGTTTTGATCCATACTCAAAATCGGCATAGGATAAATACTTTCACTTGGAGTATCTAAAACAATAATATTTGGAGCTTTTGCAAGGATCTCTCTTGCTCCGTCTGCTTGAACTTTATTTTCAAATGTCAAAGTAAGTGATTCTGCATGTCCACGAAGAGTCGGTACACGAACACAAGTCGCACTTAAAGCGATATTTTTATGCATGATCTTTGTTGTTTCATTGATCATTTTGAGTTCCTCTTTTGTATATCCATTCTCAGTAAATGAATCGATCTGAGGAATGACATTGAGAGCTATCTGGTGAGGAAACTTTGTATGTTCCGCTTCATCAAGTCTAAACGCGAAAAATGATTGCATCTGGTTTACCAACTCTTCCATTGCAGATTTACCTGCGCCTGAAGTTGCTTGATATGTCGCAACATCCACACGCTTTAGTCCATAAGCATCATCAAGAGGTTTGAGTGCTTGAACCATTTGAATCGTTGAACAGTTAGGGTTTGCAATAACTCCAGTTTTTTCCCATAGTGCAATATCTTCAGGGTTAACTTCAGGAACGACAAGAGGAACATCTTTATCCATTCTAAAGTAGCTTGTGTTATCCACAACAACTGCGCCAGCTTTTACAGCAAAAGGAGCAAATTTTGCAGAAACATTTCCGCCTGCACTAAAAAGTGCTATCTGAATCTTTTCCTCTTCAAAAACTGTTTCAGTAAGTTCTTTAATCGCAATATCTTTGCCGTTAAATTCCACGCTCTTTCCAAGGCTTCTACTACTCGCAAGAGGAACAAGTTTTGCCAAAGGAAAATCAATCTCCTCCAAAACTCTTAAAATCTCTTCACCTACAGCACCATTTGCTCCAACAACAGCAACATTATATTTACTCATATTTTCTCCCAAATAATTTAATTTATCGTAATCCACGGCTCTCTAAAAAAAGAGATTCAGGGGTTATCTCATCGCCATCGCTAAGGATCACGGCTCTTTGCACAACAGAGATAAGTTCTCTAATATTTCCAGGCCAACCATAGTCTAAAAGCTGTTGCTGCGCATCTTTTGAAAATGCTTTTTGGGCAAATCCATACTCTTGACAGCTTTGAACAAGAATATTGTGTGCAATTGGTAGCACTTCTTCTTTTCTCTCTCGCAAAGGAGGAATAGTCAAAGGGATCGTATTTAAACGGTAATAAAGATCTTCTCTAAACTCACCATTTTTTATTTTATCACTCAAGTTAGCATTTGTCGCCGATATTATACGAATATCTATCTTAATAGATTTGGAAGAACCAAGGCGTCTAACCTCTTTTTCTTGCAAAGCACGAAGAATTTTTGCTTGAACACCATAAGGCATCTCAGCGATTTCATCTAAAAAGAGTGTTCCGCCGTTAGCATTTTCAAAATGTCCAGCTTTTGCTTCAGTCGCATCCGTAAAAGCGCCCTTCTCATATCCAAAAAGTTCACTCTCAATTAAGTTATCTGGAATTGCCGCCATATTGATAGCAATGAACTCTTTTTTAGCTCTTAAAGAGTTTTCATGAATATACTTTGCAAACACTTCTTTGCCTACACCACTCTCGCCTAAAAGAAGTATCGTCGCATCTGTTTTTGCTGCTTTATCTGTGATGGATAAAATACGAGTAAGCGCTTCAGATTTTGCTAAAAAAGCACTTGGTGCAATTGATTTTCCAATGATTCCCGTTTTTTTCACAACTTTTGAAACTTCATCAGCGCGTTTTATCGCTTTGATCAAAGTATCTATCTCAAAGGGTTTGAGTAAAAAATCTTTGACCCCAAGTTGAATAGATTCTATGGCTCTTTGAAGGGTTGCATTACCAGTCATAATAATCACTTCATATCTTCCATTTAAAGCTTTTACAAACTCAATTCCATCCATTCCAGGCATATTGATATCTGTAATAACAAGCTCAAAACTCTCATCAAGTGCCCTAAGAGCATCTTTTGGATTTTTAAAAGTTTTTACTTCAAACTCTTTATACTCATCCATTGCTATCTCTAAAGATTTACGCATATTGATATCATCTTCAACGATGGCAATTTTCATCATAAACCTCACTTTATTGCTGTTAAACCTACTCTTTAAAAGGGGTGATTTTAACCAAATTATCATTAAACTCGACTGTAAAACATGTCGGCTTCAATGTGACGGTTGTAAGGGAGTTACTCATTCCATTAGAAAGCGAATCAAAATTTCTTACATGTAAACCGAGAGTATTAATATATGCAAAAAATTCGTCATCATGTGATAGAAGGGTAGTTTTAAGATTTTTTGTATCGTCTGGTAAGGGGAGAAAGAGAGGAGATCCAACGTGATGCCCCCGACAAGGAGTCATCACTTTAGATATATCCAAACTATCATTTAAGAGTGTAGCATCTTCAACGGCATAACGATAAGAAATTATATACTCATCACCGCTAAGACAGCTAATGCAGAATATTAACGAGCAAATTGAGCGTAAGAAAGTACTATTTCCATCTCTACTTCGCACAGACCCTCTTTAAATCTTGTTTCAACCACATTTGCATTACGGATCGTAGCATCTACAGATGTACGTACAGTTGAGTGTTGCATCATCATGTTGCTGATGCTGTCTTGTCCCTCTACCCTTACACCTTTTACTTTTTCAGCGATTAGACGATAACCATCTGCAATGGCAGCACGTTTTGCAAGTGCATAGGCTTGTGCAGGTGATGATGTATTCAGTGGGGCAACACCTTCACCAACAACGCTGATACGGATTTCATGTGTTGGAGAAACTTCATTTACAAGTACATTATCTCTTATCACATCATTAGGATCGACAGGAGCTTTCATACATGTAGTAGTGTGATTAACATCTACTCCTTTTGTACAGTGTACATCATTTGCGTACACTGAAACTGACATCAACAGCGTCGCTAAAACGAGAGAATATTTCATTACATTGATCCTTAAAAGCAAGTTAGTTGGAATAGTTTAAGCATAAACTATTCCAATTCCAAAGTTCCGCTTTCTTCGCCTTCAAACTCTTCATCCTCTTCCTCTTTTGGACAGCGTGAAATACTTGCTACATCATCACCTTTGATGATATAAACACCACTTGTATTTCTTGAAGATTTCGAGATTGTCTGCATATCAACACGGATCATTTTGCCACCCACTGTAAGTGCCATCATATCCATATTTTCATCCACCATCAGACATCCGATAACGTTGATACCTGTTTTTTGGTTGAGTTTCATGGCAATTACACCTGAACCACCACGGTTAGTTAAACGGTATTCTCCAGCATCAGTTCGTTTACCGATACCTTTTTCACTCACCATTAAAATCTCTTGCTCATCGTTGTCTATCACATTTGCATCGACAACTTTATCACTTTGTATTTTAAACTTGATACCTCTAACCCCACGAGTAGAACGACCTTGCTCTCGAGTTTTTTCTATATCAAACTTGATACACTGAGCTTTTTGAGTTACAATGAAAAGATACTTAGTATCTTTTGTCGCTATTTTAGCAACGATCAAAGCATCATCATCATCAAGTACGATAGCTCTCACACCGTTACTTCTAATATTTGAGAACTCTGATAAATTAGTACGTTTTACGATACCTTTTTCTGTAAAGAATGTAAGTGATTTATCTTCACTGAAATCTGTTGTTGGAAGGATAGAACGGATATTTTCATCAGCTACAAGATTCAACAGGTTGACAACCGCCTTACCTTTTGCAGTACGACTTCCTTCAGGAATTTTATACACTTTCAACCAGTGAAGTTGACCACGGTCTGTGATAAACAGTAAGGTATCATGCGTGTTACATGTAAAGAATTTTTCTATGAAATCATCTTCATAAATCGTAACAGCAGTTTTACCTTTTCCGCCACGACGTTGTTTTTCGTACTGTGCTAGAGGAACACGTTTGATATATCCACGGTGAGTGATCGTAACAACCATCGGCTCATTAGGAATGAGGTCTTCAATATCGATATCATCATAATCATCTTCGATCTCTGTACGACGCTCTATAGAATAGAGTTCATAAATCTCATCAAGCTCATCTTTGATGATACCATGAAGCACTGCCTCACTTTTTAAAATAGACTCTAAATATTCAATGAGTGCAGCAAGCTCTCTGAGTTCATTCTCGATTTTTTCTATCTCAAGACCTGTTAAACGTCCGAGTCTCATAGCCACGATACTTGAAGCCTGAATCTCAGAAAAATCAAATTCACTCACCAAGTTATCTCTTGCTTCTTCTTCACTTTTAGAAGCACGAATAACGCGAATAACATCGTCAATGATATTAATAGCTTTGATAAGCCCTTCTAAAATATGTGCACGCGCTTTTGCTTTTTCAAGATCAAAAATAGTTCTACGAATGATAACTGTTTTACGGTGGTTGATAAAATGTTTTAAGATCTCTTTGATCCCAAAAATACGAGGTTCTTGGTTCAAAATAGAAAGCATAATGATACCAAATGTTGTTTGCATATTTGTAGATTTATAAAGGTTGTTAAGGACGATTTCGCTCATCGCATCGCGCTTGAGTTCGATAACAACGCGGATACCATCACGGTCAGACTCATCACGAATTTCTGAAATACCATCAAGCATTTTGTCTTTTACAAGATTTGCGATAGTCTCGATAAGACGCGCTTTATTAACTTGGTAAGGAAGTTCATCAATGACGATAACGTCTTTGTTTGCTTTTTTCTCTATGTGAGTTTTAGCGCGTACTTTGATACGGCCGCGCCCTGTTTCATACGCATCCATAATCCCTTTTTTTCCAAAGATCGTTCCGCCTGTTGGAAAATCTGGTGCTTTGATAAATTCCATCAACTCATAAAGTTCACAATCAGGATTTTCTAGAAGAAGTTTAAGTCCGCCGATGATTTCTCTTGGATTATGTGGAGGAATGTTTGTAGCCATACCAACAGCGATCCCGCTTGAACCGTTGATAAGAAGGTTTGGAACACGCGTTGGAAGAACATCTGGTTCTTGCGTCGTTCCATCGTAGTTATCGATCATATTGACCGTATTTTTCTCTAAATCTTTAAGTAACTCTCCGGCATATTTTGTCATACGAGCTTCCGTATAACGCATTGCTGCGGCATTATCACCATCGATTGAACCGAAGTTTCCTTGACCATCCACGAGTGGCATACTCATAGAAAACGGTTGAGCCATACGAACTAGCGCATCATAAACCGCTGTATCACCGTGTGGGTGGTACTGACCGATAACGTCACCGACGATACGTGCAGATTTTTTATATTTTGCACCAGCAGAGAGATTGAGTTTATCCATCGCATAAAGAATACGTCTATGAACAGGTTTTAAACCATCGCGAACATCAGGAAGCGCACGGCCTATAATAACACTCATAGAGTAGTCAAGATAGCTGCTCTGAAGAGTGTCTTCTATATTTATGTTTTTGATTTGACTGTTATCTAATAAATCGTTCATCAATAATGCCTAGAAATAATTTTCGCCCATTTTAGCGTAACTACGCTTAATATTGCAAAACTAGGCAGAGTGAAATATTTACGAGGAACAACTTAGTTTTAATGCCTTAAACTGATGCGGAGTTGCTTTTGCGTATCTTGCCAATTCTGGATGCGCATCAAAAGGATTTTGCGCTACATGTAAGAGTTCATTGACTAAAGAAAAATCTCCGCTTTGCGCTTTTTCTATCGCTTCTTGAAGCATATAGTTTTTGAGCACATATCTTGGGTTGACCTTTTGCATTGTTTCTTTAGATGGGAGCTCTTTTTCGTATAGATCAAGCCACTCATCTATACGAGTTCTTGATATGAAAAGTTGTGTTATCTCATCTCTTGTTTCATACTCGCCAAGTGTTCTATAAAAAAGGGTGTAGTCTACTGCATCATTTTGCATAATATTTAAAAGCCACTGTATCAGTTTTGAATATTCTTTGCTAGAATCCAGTCCAAGTTTTGCACACATCAGCGCGTGATATTTTTGTACAAAAAATGTACTATAAGTTTCTAAAACTTCTTTGCCTTTGTCACTATTTATCAAAGGGGAAAGTGCAGTTAAAAGCATCATCAAGTTCCAATGCCCAATATTTGGCTGATTTCCAAAACTGTAACGACCTTCGGCATCCGTATGGTTACAGATAAAGTCAAAATCATAGTCATCCAAGAATGAGTATGGACCATAATCTATAGTGAGTCCTGCTATGGACATATTGTCCGTATTCATAACGCCGTGTGAAAAACCAACACTTTGCCAATGCGCCATCAATTCCGCTGTACGTTTTACGATCTCTTCATACATCAAAAGATAGCAATTTTCACGCCCCACAAATTCGCTATAACTCTGTTTTAAAACATAATCAGCCAATTGCTGGAGTTTGTCATACTTCTTTTTATAGTAAAAGTATTCAAAACTCCCAAAACGTATCCAACTTGAAGAGACCCGTAAAACGATAGCGCCCTTTTCCCATCTCTCTCGCGCCACATTCTCATCACTTCCGATAAGACCGAGTGCTCTGCTTGTAGGAACGCCCAAAGCATGCATCGCCTCACTCATCAAATATTCTCTAATAGAAGAGCGAAGAACTGCGCGCCCATCACCCTGCCTTGAGTAACGTGTAAGCCCGGAGCCTTTTAGTTGCAGATGCCATCCATCAAGTTCTCCAAGATTGATCGCCCGTCCATCTCCCAAGCGCGGCACAAAATATCCAAATTGATGTCCGGCGTAACACATAGCATATGGCTCGCTGCCTTCTAGTTTGAAAGTTCCATTTATAAGTGAAACAAACTCTTCACTTTGAAGTTCCTCTTTGCTTACATGTAAGAGTTCTGCCAACTCTTCATTCGCCGATATCAAAAATGGCTTTTTAAGCGGAGTGGGTGTAACTTTATGAAAAAACTCTTCATCGAAGTTTAGATAATCTGTTTTTAGCTGTAATTGTTTTAATTTCATAAGTGAGTTTTTACAGAGTAATCACTTTCATATAGATAAGCATTCCTATATAAGAAGAAATTCCCAGTCTGTTTTTAACTGATTAAAATTTAATCAATAAACTGGTTTTTAGTAGTCAGCCAAGTGATATACTTTTCTCACAAAATTAATTCGCTCATTCACTGAGTACAAAGGAAAATTAGATGAAAAAATGGCTTTTAGCAATTTCATTGCTCTTACCCGCTCTTGCTTTTGGAGCTGATGCACCAACGCTTGATACTGGAAATACTGCGTGGATGATTATGGCGAGTGCTTTGGTACTTCTTATGACACCAGCTGGTCTTGCTCTATTTTACGGCGGTATGACTCGCTCAAAAAACATTCTTAATACTTACGCAATGGTATTTGTAGGTTTTTCAGTTGCATTCATTGTTTGGATAATCGTGGGTTACTCAATTGCGTTTGCAACTGCGACAGGCGATATGAACAACTTTATGGGTGGTTTTGCAAATGTGATGCTAGATGGAATCAAATGGTCTGATCTAACAACTGTAGGTAATTATCCTCAGTATGTGTTTGTATTTTTCCAAGGAACATTTGCCGCTATTACAATAGCTATTGCGAGTGGTTCAGTGATAGAACGTATGAAGTTTTCTACTTGGGTTATATTTGCAGCGATATGGACAGCTGCTGTTTATGCTCCGATTGCTCACATGGTTTGGGGTGGCGGATACCTTATGAAAGCTGGTGCTCTTGACTTTGCAGGTGGAACAGTTGTTCACATGAACGGTGGTCTTGCTGGTTTGGTACTTGCTTTTTTAATCGGTAAAAGAACTGGTTATCCAATGATCGCTATGAAACCCATGAGTGTTATGCTTACAGCACTTGGTGCAGCATTACTCTGGTTTGGTTGGTATGGATTTAATGCAGGATCTGCATTTGGTGCAAATACAGTTGCTGGTTTAGCAGCTCTTACAACAACTATTGCAACGGCTGTAGGTGCTGTTACTTGGTTAGTGATAGAATGGTTAGTGTTCAAAAAGCCTACTCTTTTAGGTGCGGCTTCAGGCGTTGTTGCAGGTCTTGTTGCGATTACTCCAGCTGCTGGATTTGTAGATGTTAGCGGTGCTATGATGATTGGTCTTGGTGGTTCAGTTGTAGGATTCTTTGGTGTTGCAATGCTCAAAAAGATCTTCAAATATGATGATAGCTTGGATGCTTTTGGTATCCACTTTTTAGGCGGTCTATGGGGTGCGATTGCAACAGGATTATTTGCACTTAATGATAAAGACCTTCTATGGGATGGTCCACTTAAAGCTACTGGTGATAGACTTGCGCAGATCGGTGTACAACTTGAGTCTGCAGCAGTTGTTGCAGCTTATACACTTATTGGAACAGTCGTTGTATACTTCATTGCTGCAGCACTTACAGGTGGCGGACGTGTCGATGAAGAAACAGAAGCAGTCGGTCTTGATGAGGCAGTACACGGTGAACGTGGCTTAAACCTATAATATAAGGATTACAGATGAAAAAACTAGAAGCGGTTATCAAACCATTTAAACTTGAAGATGTAAAAGATGCCTTAGCTGAGATAGGCATCACAGGTATGACGGTTAGCGAAGTAAAAGGTTACGGTCGTCAAAAAGGGCACAGCGAGTTATATCGCGGTGCTGAGTATGTGGTAGATTTTCTACCAAAAGTCAAAATGGAGATGGTTGTAGCTGATGACCAAGTTGAAGCTGTTAGCAATGCTATCATCAATGCAGCTAGAACTGGAAAGATCGGCGATGGCAAGATCTTTATCAGTGACATAGACAAGATCATCCGTATCCGTACTGGTGAGACAGATGACGAAGCTATCTAGCTAATGTTACACTTTACGAGTAAAGCCCGTAATGTGGCAGGGACATTTGTCCCTACAACCCCCTAAAGCTACCCGTATCTCTACGGGAGAAAAATTAATGGGATTTCTTGAGTAGTATTTTTAACTTTTCCTCTCCTCCTCTAAGATTCAAAACGGATGTTTTAAGTCCTAACAGGTTAAATCTACTACTCAAGAAACTCTGTAAAGTTAAACTCTTATAAATCACAATAAGCATACAATTGTTTCAGACTTTTTTTAAAAGGATGAATATGCTTGATTCTCTTTTACTCCGCATTGCTAAAACAGCGATTCTTCATAGCTTTGATCCCAAATATCAGATTGATAAAGCGATGCTAATACAAAAATATCCTTATCTTGCGCAAGAGGCTGCGACCTTTGTAACGCTCGATTATGATAAAACACTTCGTGGGTGCATAGGTTCCATCATCGCCCATAGATCCTTGATCGATGATATTATCGGCAATGCTCTATCTGCGGCTTTTCATGATCCAAGATTTTCACCCTTACATGTAAGCGAACTCTCTCATCTCTATCTTGAAGTATCAGTTCTCTCTACTCCAAAAATTTTAGATTATGATGATTATGATGATCTGCTCACAAAGATAAGACCGCATATAGATGGACTGATCCTAAACGATGGAGTTTATCGAGGGACTTTTTTACCGCAAGTTTGGGAACAGTTATCCCAACCTGCTCAGTTTTTGGAACATCTCAGCTACAAAGCAGGAGCCAGTCCCTCTATCTACAAAGAACATCCGGCCATTTACACATACACCGTTGATGCAATGCAGGAGAAATTTGATGCAATA
>JBBRBK010000049.1:0-14866 GCA_038205935.1 Campylobacterales bacterium | reverse complement strand
GCGAATGGAAATACAAGCTGTTTGGGAGCAGTAAATATACAATATCCAACATCAATAAACCCGATTTTTGATATAAATGTCAGTATCGGTTATATTGGTCTTAATTGTCAAAATGGATTTAACTATATTCAAAACATTAGTACTCCTGAGTCCAATGGAACAGTTCTTTTAGACATAACAGTGAATAGCGTTGCAAACGTTTCCACTGAACCAATAAGATATTTTAGACGCACAATACAAAAATTATAAATAATTAATTTTTTAATGATATAATCATAGTACTTTCAACTAAAGGATTTAACTATGAATATATCACTTGTAGGACGACATGTAGAACTTACAGACCCGATCAAACAACACTTAAATAACTCTATAGAAACACTGAAAAAATTTCATTTAGACATTATCTCAGTCACAGCGGTAGCCTCGGCAAATGAGCGCAAAGGCAAAACTGGTGTAAGCGTAGAGTTTACTATTAACCTCGCTTCAAAAAACTCTGTCATCATCAAACAAAATGAGACTGATCTTTATGCTGCCATAGACATTGCAACAGATCGCGCGCAAAAAGCTCTTCGCCGCATGCATGACCGTGATGTAGATCATCATAAAGTCGGTATTAACGAAGTTAAAGCTCTCTCAAATGGGCATATCGATATCCATGAAGCAGCTGAGAAAGAAGAGGACGAGATCGTTCCAGTAGAACTCGAACTCTACAAACCTCGTGAAGTTGCTGACGTACTCGAAGAACTCAAAGAAAGTGGAAAAATGTTTTCTATCTTTTTAGATCATGAAGGTAAAACTCGCGTTCTTTACAAAAGAAATGATGCACGTTTCGGGCTATATTAATAGCCTTACATGTAAAGTGCACTTTTGCGTAAGAGTTTTTTCTTACATGCAAAGTGCCCTTTGGGTATAAGTCAATTTATTTCCTCTATTTATAAGCACCCTCTCGAGTGGTTACATTCAAAACTAAGATCACTAGTTTATCTTCATATTTTTTATAAATCACTCGAAATGAGCGAAGTTTTAGACGATACAAAACCTCTTTTTGACCCTGTAATTTTTTTATTTTTCCATTTGACATTAAAGAGATTTCATACTCTGATGAGAATTTTTTTACAAATTCAAATAGAGCATCATATATAAATTGGATATCAGCCTTATTTATTTTTTTAAAATCTTTTTTTGCCGTAGGAGAAAAATCAATCTCGTACATTTGCACCTAAATCTTTAAAAAACTCATTCATAGAGATTGTAGGCTCATTCGCTTCAAGTCTTTTTTCAGCAACTCTCAAATCAAGATAATCAAAATACATCTCAAGCGCCTTAGAGATAATATGGCTTTTTTTTTCATTAAGTTCTTCTGCAAAATGATTCATATCATCATTTATAGAAGAGGGAAGCGTGATATTTAGTCTCACTGTATTCATAGTCACTCCTTTTTTATGTGCATAATTATACACAAAATATAAATAATAGTTCAAATATTAAGATCTCTTTTAACCTCTTCAACTATTGCACTATCTTCACTCAGGTCTATCCATTTATATTCTGAACCACTTTGATGGATACCTTTTAAAAGATCACCGCTTTTACGAAATTTCAAGTCGAGTTCTGCGATATCAAATCCACTTTGTGTTTTACAAAACTGCTCTAAACGTTCAGATTTTTCTTGATATGTAAAAAGATAACAGTAACCTTTGAGTCCTGTTCTACTCACTCGTCCACGAAGTTGATGCAGCGTTGAAAGTCCTAACCTTTCAGCTCCGACGATCACAACAGTTGAGAGTCTTGGCAAAGAGATACCAACTTCTACGACTGTTGTTGCTATCAAAATATTTCCATTTTCTCGAAAATTAACTAAAACTTTTTCTTTCTCTTTGTCTTTTCCATGTGTCACATAGATATTTAGAAATTTCTTTTCCCAAAAACTTCTCGCCTCACTGATACTTTGGTACATAAACGCTTCGCTCTCTTCTACGAGCGGATACACTAAAAGGACTTGATGATTTTGCGCTATCTCTTCTGTTATATGCTCTAGCAAATCTGAAAAATCTTCTTTATGAATTATCTGACTTGTGATATCTTTTTTAAATGGTGTAGTTGTGATGAGGCTGACATCGATATGCGCCGTTTGTATCATCGCCTGAGTTCTTGGAATGGGTGTCGCACTAAACTGTAAAAAGTGTGCTCTTTTCTCGCCTTCACTTACTAATTTATCAAGCAAGTTTCTCTGCGCTGTACCAAAACGGTGCTGTTCATCTATCATCACAAGTGCAATCTCTGGAAGTTCTCTGTAAAGCAAAGCGTGAGTACCGATGATAAAATCATACTCGCCTAAGTCTATCTTTGCCGTTTTATTGGTTACTAACGCAGTTTTGAGTTCTGGCAAAAATTTCAAAGCTTCTTCATAAAGTTGATTTGCCAAAAGCGTTGTTGGCGCCATTAAAACAGCTCTATGTGGACGAGCCATCATCACTGAAGCAAGCATCACCATCGTCTTGCCACAACCCACATCTCCGACGATCATCCGTTTTGTCGCTACATCTTTTGCCAAATCTTTTTTTATATCTTCTATCGTTTCAACTTGCTTACATGTAAGCTCAAATGGCAGAGTTTTTTGCCACGTCTCATACTCAGAAGTCAGCTTTTCTCGGCTTTGAAAATATCTTCTTTTTTTAGCGAGTTGACGCATATTATTGTAAAGTTCTAGATATTTAAAGGTTTCTACAAACTCAGGTCTAAAACCTATTTTTGGCTCTATGGGCATCTGTTCTTTTGGAAAATGCACGGCAAGTATCTTTTCTATGATCTTCTCTTTTAATCCTTCTAAGGCAAGGTTTTCAGAGGTCAAATGTTTTTGCATAAAGCGGATCATTGTGTCACTTCTAAGTGCCGTTTTATATTTTGGAACTATCCCTCCGACATTTGTCACTTTTTTAGGCTGAGAAAGCGTACAGTGCCCGCCACTACAGTTAATAACGCCATAAAAATAGTAACGCTCACCGACAATAAACTGATGCAACATGTAGGGTTTTGGTTTAAAAAAAATAGCTTCAAGTGTATGAGAAAAGTTATGTGCATAGAGAATGATCTTGATGGAGTTTGGAGTTCGTACAACGGAGTTTACAGTGGCATCTACAAGCTGAGCGATGCCTATATGTAAGGAGGTTTCATCAAGAGAAAGGTTTTCATAAGAGTGAGGTATTATAAGAGCTAAGTCAAGCACAGACGAGATGCCGAGCTTTTTAAATCTTACCTCATCCTCTTTATCTAATCTCATCTTAACCCCTTATGCTCACAATACTACTATGAGTTTTAAAGAGTCAAAATTTATATTGCAATTTGCAATACTATTTTGTAACAACCGCATAAGAAAGAGAGAGAATCTCTTTGTGTTTTTTGATATAGTCATTGAGATCTGAGAGTTTGAGATTTTTTATCAACTCTAATTCTTTCTCTGAATGTCCAAGCTCTTCGCCTTTGTAAAACTCCATAAATGTGCGAGAAAGACGCTGAGAAAGAGTTTCAACGCGAAGCGGCTCACTTCCAAGTAAAAACTTCTTCGTTTGATCGAGTTCATCTTGCGTCACGCCATCTTCTACAAAATCTTCAAAAACACTTTTAACCGTTGCTTTTGCATCATCCAAAGACTCAAGTTTTGTTTGAAGATACCCAGTCATGTATGAACTTGATTTGCTGATAGAAACACGAGCATACGCAGAATATGCCAACCCTTTTTTCACCCTAACTTCTTCCATAAGCCTGCTTCCAAAACCGCCAGTTCCGAGGATATATGTTGCAACTCTTGCTTTGTAGTTTTCTTTATCAGCGGCGGTGAGGTTGTATGGTGAACCAAAATAAAGATAAGCTTGTTGCGTTTCACGTTTTAGAATCTTTTCTTTTTGTGCGCTAGACGTTGGGTAGTGTTTTACAGATGTCGCTTTACCAACTTCAAGATTTGAAGCAAGCATTACAGCTTTTTTCTTCGCTTCTTCGAGTGTAATGTCGCCACCCATTACTATGATCATATTTGACAAAATAAGATGCTGTTTTAAAAATGCCTGCACTTCAGAAAGTTTGATCTTTTTCACGCTCGCCACTGTTCCAAGATCGGGCAATGCTAAAGGAGTTCCCTCAAAAAGGATCGATTTTAAAGCATTATCTGCTACATAATCAAAATCATTTTCTTTTGCGCTGAGGGTTCCGATGATGTCAGTTTTGACTTTATCAAGCGCTTTTTTCGTGATATTTGGCTCTTTGAGTAAAGAGGAAAAAAGCTGTGTACCCTCGTCAAACTGATCTTTTAACGAACTACACTCGATCACCAAAGTCTCAGCTCCCACAGATGCACCAAGTTGAATGGCTTTTTGATCAAGCTTAGTCGCAAAACCGTTACTTCCAAGAGAAATCGTTCCCTCATTCATCATCTTCGAGCTTATCTTTGCAAGCCCTTCTGTTTTGACTGTGTCTGTAATGGTTCCCGCATTTTTAAATACAAGCTGCATAGAAACGATTGGTAAACGCTTTTCCTCTTCAAAAATCAAAGGGATTTTGACACCTTTTACTTCAATATAATTCACTGTTGCTGCCATAATTGCCTGTCCTAAAAAAAGTAAAATTAAAAAATATTTCATTACGCAAAAATCTCCAATGTCTCGTACGCGGTATTTCGTACAGCTGGAATCTCGCCGATATCACGGATAAGATTTATCATCTCATCTTTTGCCATTCTATACCCTGCGCCCGCACTTTTAACAACGTTTTCTTCCATCATCGTAGAGCCAAGATCATTTGCTCCAAAATTTAGTGCCATCTGACCGATGTACGGCCCTTGCGTAACCCAAGAACTTTGGATATTTGGTACATTATCTAAGAACAAACGAGCCACTGCCAAAAGTCGAAGATATCTGTTTGGAGTTTGTTTTTCCATATCTGGTATAAGTTTTAAAAGCTCCGTGTTTTGCCCCTGAAAACTCCACATGATAAACGCACGAAAACCGCCTGTTTCATCTTGAAGATTACGAACCATTTCAAAGTGATCAATGATCTCTTCATCGCTCTCAACTGTTCCATACATCATCGTCGCCGTTGATTTTATGCCAAGTTTATGCGCTTTTCTGTGGATATCAACCCAAACTTCAGAGTCAATCTTTTTAGGGGCAATGATATCACGAACACGGTCGCTGAGTATCTCTGCTCCAGCGCCAGGAATGGAAGCCAAACCCTTTACATGTAAGCGTTCTAAAACCTCTTCAACACTAATGCGAGAAACTTTTGCGATAAAATCGATCTCTATGGAAGAAAATCCATGAATCGTAATAGTCGGATATTTTGTGTGGATATGACCGACTAGATCTTCGTACCATTCGATTTTGAGTTTTGGATGCACGCCACCTTGAAAAAGGATCTGCGTTCCACCTATTTCTAAGAGTTCATCAATCTTTGCATCAATCTCTTCAAATGTTAGAACATACGCATCAGCATCTTTTTCATGACGATAAAACGCGCAAAACTTACAATCCACCCAGCAAATGTTTGTGTAGTTGATATTTCTATCGATGACAAAAGTTGTGATTCCATCTGGATGTAACTCTTTTTTACGCGCACTTGCCATGCGACCTAGCTCTTTGAGATCAGCCTCACGGATGAGTTTAAGAGCTTCCTCTTTCGTCAATCTTTTTTGCATTGTCCGGCTTTCTTTGTAATATTTTCAAGTGCACTGTTCATATTTGAGAGTAATTTCTCAGCGCTGATTGCATGTTCTGATGCAAGCCATTTCCCATCTCGATACGCCATCTTCACTACGCCATCTTTATCTTTATACACAAGCACACGTAAAGGGAGATCAAGCCCTGTTCTCATATCTTGTTGCATTAAAACAGTACCCATCTTAGGATTTCCAAAGATAATCATTTTGGAGTCATTTAAGTTCATACCGATTTTTTTTGCACCCTCAGAGTGATCAATCACGGCAAAAAGTTCTAAATTTTTGGTAGTAATAATATTTTTGATATTTTCTACTGTTTGATCAACACTGCAACTACTATTTTGAATGACCATATCACTCGCAAAAAGTGAACTGCTCAATAGAGCTAAAAAAAGAAATTTTTTCATACTTACTCCGCCTTAACTATTATGCTTCTTTATCTTTAGAAATAGAGTCCAATACACCATTGATAAATTTTGGCGACTGTTCTGTCGCAAACGCTTTTGCTACTTCGATCGCTTCATTGATAACAACAGCAGAATCAAGTTCACTAAAAAGAATCTCATACGCACCCAAACGAAGAGTCGCACGCTCTACTGCGCCAAGACGTTCAAAATCCCAGTCTTTTAAGTGCTTCATAATCGCCGCATCTACGCGAGGAAGATTTTCCATGACGCCATCAAATAAAGTGATCGCAAAATCACGCTGTTTATTACGGATCTTTTTTTCTTCTAAAATCTCATCACTGTGTTCAGCAATATTTCCATTTCCTAGATCAAACGCATACAATAAACTTACAACTGCCATTCTGGCTTGGTGACGTGTCGCCATAATATATCCCTTAATTTTATTTCATAAAATGAAGGAAACCCTCCATCTATTTATTACGGTTTGGGAAGTAATTCCCAAACCTACGCTAACGCTAAGTTTTCTTCAGCAGAAAGCTCATCGTACTAGTACGATTATTTAACCGATATTTTCAAAAAGGTCAAGCATTTCGATAACTGTTGTCATCGCTTCAAAACCTTTGTTTCCTGCTTTTGTTCCCGCACGCTCGATAGCTTGCTCAATAGTATCAGTAGTTAAAAGTCCAAAAGATACCGGTTTTTGGTATTTTAAACTCATCGTCGCTATCCCTTTTGTCGCTTCAGCCGCCACATAGTCAAAATGAGGAGTTGAACCACGGATCACAGCACCCAAAGCACAGATTGCATCATATTTGCCAGTTGCGAGTAGTTTATCAATAACCATCGGAAGCTCATATGCACCTGGAAGAAGTACATGTGTTAGATCCCCATCATCTCCGCCGTGACGTGCGAACGCGTCTTTTGCACCTTCTACGAGTCTATCTACGATGAAGTGATTCCATCTTGTGCTTACGATCGCTATTTTTTTACCATTTGTAACTTTTAATTTGCCTTCGATTAACGTCATTATATTCTCCTATATTGCTTGAATTTTTTTAATTTTTGCGATGAGTTTTTCAAGGTCATCAAGTTTTATCATATTTGGTCCATCACTCAGCGCGATACTTGGATCGAAGTGAGTTTCAAAAAAGAAACCATCTACGCCAACAGCCGCAGCCGCGCTTGAAAGATAAGGCACCATTGAACTGTCGCCACCTGTTTTTCCACCAAGCGCACCTGGAGCTTGAACAGAGTGAGTCGCATCAAAAATCGTCGGAGCAAACTCTCTCATGATGACAAGACTTCTCATGTCCACGACGATATTTCCATAGCCAAAAGAGCTTCCTCTTTCACACAGATAGACTCCGTGTTTTTTGGAGTTTTCATAGCTCACTTCATCACATCCGCGAGTTTTCAGCACTTTTGCGACTGAGTATTTCATATCGGGCGGGTTAATGAACTGCCCTTTTTTGATATTGACCTCTTTTGTCGTTTTTGCACATGCGACAAGTAGGTCTGTTTGACGACACAAAAATGCCGGAATCTGAAGCATATCTACTACCTCAGCCACCGCAGAAACTTGATGAGATTCATGAACATCTGTGACGACTTTGTATCCAAAATCGTTTTTGACCTTTTCTAAAATACGCAATCCCTCATCAATCCCAAGACCACGAAAGCTCTCTAGTGATGTACGATTTGCCTTGTCAAAACTCGATTTAAAATAAAAATCTATGGTTGGATCATTTTGATAAACTTCTAACGCCTTGGCTATTTTGAAGATATTTTCTTCACTTTCAATAACGCAAGGACCAGCTAATAATTTCATAATATTTGCCTTTTAAATAAGTAGGAGATTATATCATAATGAGTTACAAGTAAAATTAACTACTTTTCTTTTGCCACCAAAATACCAGCACTGATAATCAAAACGATTCCTGCCGTTGTAATGATACTCGGCAGAGAATCTCCTAAAAAAAGCCCAACAGCAATGGAAAAAGGGATGTTTGTATAACTCACAGCGCCGATGATCCCAGCCTTACTCGCACCGTACGCTTTTGTCATATAGACTTGTGCTAAAGTCGCTAGAAGTCCCATAGCAAGGACATAAAGCCAAACAATTCCACTTGGCATAATAAATGTTCCAAGCATAAAATCAAGCTCTGGAATGCTTATACCCAAAGGGTACTTTGCATGTGCGGAGATAAAAAGCAAAATAAGCGGCCCGATAGTTCCCACACCCATAAAAGACAAAACGATAGCGCGGGTGTCATAATATTTTTTGAGTTCTCGCACCGAAGTGTACGCAAGTGCCGCTCCCACACCGCTAAAAATCCCTAAAATATCATATTTACTAAACCCTAATCCGCTTGGTTGAGTAATCATCACAATTCCGACAAATCCTACAAAAACAGCGAGCCAAGCTTTTTTTGAGAGTTTTTCACTTAAAAAAGCCCAAGCAAAAAGAGCCGTAAAGATAGGTGATGTTTTTGAAAAAGTCATCGCATCGCCAAGAGAGATATGAGCGATATTATAGAAGAAGGCCAAGAGCGCTGTAAAGCCCATAAATCCTCTAAAAAAGAGTAAAAATGGCTTCCCTCCAACACTCTTCAGAGGTGATTTTAAAACTGCAAAACCGATAATAAGCACACCAAAAACATTTCGAAAAAATACCACTTCAAGTGAACTCATGTGCTCGCTTGAAAGCTTGGCAAACGCACCCATAACGGCAAATAAAAGGGATGCAAAAAGCATATATTTGATACCCTCGTCGATTTTTATATCTATTTTCATGGCCGAAATTATAGCTATGTTAACTTCATTTGCCTATAATTGCCTTTACATGCGAAGTACCCTGAGGGTATAAGGCAAAAGGAGTTTTATCTTGAGTACATTTTTAATTATGATTTTACTAATTGGGGTGTTTTTATATATTTCAAAAGGGTATAAGAAATATGCTATAAACTATGAGGAACAGTTTAAACACTTTTCAGTCTCAAAAGAAGCCATAGAGCATAGTGAACTGGGTATTTTTATATCTCTTGTGGCAAAAGTCGCAAAGGCTGATGGCAAAGTAGACGCGCTTGAAGCGGAACTTGTAGGTAATATGTTTAGCGATATCTCACGCGTTTTTCCAGAACCTGAGAAAACACGCGATATTTTCAAACAGATTTTTAGTGAGCAAAAAGATATCACAGACAACGTAGAATCTCTCGCGCATGCACTCAATAGAATAATACTCCGAGATCAACAAAAACAAATGCAGATGTTAGGCTTTTTGATCCAGCTCGCTTTTGTAGATGGAGAAGTCAGTAAATCTGAAGAACAGATTCTCATCACTATCGCAGAAGCATTTCAAATCGATCCTCAAATGTATCATCAGATCTTCGATCAGTTTGAGTCCATTAGCAAAAACCATTCACCACAAACGACACTCAAAGATGCTTATGCAATCATTGGTGTTAATGAAAGTGATTCCCTTGATACAATCAAGAAAGCTTATAGAAAACTGGTTCGTGAATACCATCCAGATATCATCAAAGCGCAAGGCAAAGATGAAAACTATCTCAAAGAAGCAACTGCTAAAACCCAAGAGATCAACTCAGCCTACGAGATGATAAAAAAATCCCACACTGATAATCTTTAGAGCTTTACAAGCTCTTTAAGATTTAAAATCTCTCTCCCAAAAAAAATCTATCCAGTCAAGTGCTTCATTTACTGTAAAATCAGGCTGGTGAACAGATGTTCTTTTATAAAAAAGTGTCGCTGTTTTAAACTCTGTGTCAGGATTATCCGCATGGAGTTTTTGCATAACCGCTTCGAGTGTATCACCGCTGTCTGCGATATCGTCCACAACTAAAACACGTTTTTTGTTTAAAAGATTGCACTCTCCATAGATGCAAATAGCGTCTCTTTTTTGGTCATTATCATAGAGTTCCGTGCGAATAGATTCGACCGCTCTTATATTTAAACCCTCAGCCATCGCATGAGAAAGTGTTAACCCGCCGCGAGCTAGGGCCACTATGACCTAAGGGTCAAAACTTCTTACCTTATCGATAAGCTTACATGTATCGTTTTTAAAATTTTCATAGGCATAATAAATCATAAAAGAATTATAACAGCCTTCTCTTTGAAATTCTCTATTTACTCAGTTGTATTCTTTATTAATTCAAATTCATATGTTTACTATTGCAAGATACTATTGCGCTATGAAATTTATAATGATTATTATTTTCGCATATATCACAGCTTTTAGTGCTATGAATGCACCCATCTTGTCTCATGCAGATATTTTAGTCGAAAAAAATATCGAACACAAAGCTGAGAAAACTGATTTTTTAGATTTAGATGATCATACTGATGAACTTGCATTAATGAATATTCCATCATTCTACTTAGCTTTTCCAAAAAATCTTTCTCCACAACATAACTCTACTCACTACGAAGATGACATATCCTTTTTAACTCTCCAGCCTCCAGACTTTCTTTTTCACGCATAACTTCTAACCTTTTACAATACTAAAAATAAATTTATAGTGCATGCAGGAAATCTCCTATGCACGAAATATGAGGAAAATTATTATGATAAAAAAAAGCAGCCTTCTTGATGGCAATGAAATGTTCAAAAAAAGTTATTTTAAACAATACGAAAAAGAATTACTAAGTTTAGTGCATGATGGTCAACACCCAAAAGCGCTTTTTATTGGCTGTGCTGATTCAAGAGTTATTCCAAATTTGATCACACAAACAGATCCTGGAGATCTCTTTGTACTTCGCAATGTAGGGAATTTTGTTGCACCATTTAAGCCTGATGAGGACTATCATGCGACAGCTTCTGGGATTGAATACGCTGTTTCAGCCTTGAAAGTTTCGGAAATTATTATTTGTGGGCATACTCATTGTGGTGCTATTGCAACACTCTATAGCGAAATCGATGAAAATGCATTTATTCATACGAAGAAATGGCTTACTCTTGGAAATAAAGCAAAATCTCTAGCACAACTAGCCCTAGGTAAAAATGCTCCAAGAGCTGAGTTGATACGATTAACAGAAAAATTGTCACTTGTTTCACAGATTGAAAATCTTTTAACCTATCCTTATGTAAAAGAGAAGGTAGATAATGGAACTTTGCATATCCATGGTTGGATGTATGACATGGAAACTGGAAACATTGAATATTATGATCCAGATGAGTGTCAATTTCAATCTTTAACCGATTTGACTGAGGTGCTATAAGATGGTCAATGATATGTTTAAAGAATTAAAAAGTGATCTTCCTGCGAGTATTATTGTCTTTTTTGTTGCCCTGCCTTTATGTCTTGGAATAGCCCTCGCCTCAGGTGCTCCTCTTTTTTCAGGAGTTATTGCCGGTATTATTGGAGGCATCGTAGTTGGTATTGCTAGTGGCTCTCGTTTGGGCGTTAGCGGTCCTGCTGCGGGGCTCGCGGTTATCGTTTTTGGTGCTATTGCGACACTTGGTTCATGGGAAGCGTTTTTGACAGCTTTAGTCCTTGCAGGAATCATTCAAATTGCAATGGGATATATGAAGGCTGGATTTATCGCCTATTTCTTTCCAACGTCAGTTATTACAGGCTTGCTCACGGGTATTGGACTCTTAATCATTTTAAAACAGATTCCACATGCACTTGGTTACAATGTAGATTTTTTAGGAGATCAATCGTTTTTTCAAGCGGGTGAAGAAAATACCTTTTCTAGCATTCTTCACGCATGGCAATTACTCACACCTGGTGCGATTCTTATCTCGCTAATTTCTTTGGCCATTTTAATCTTTTGGGATAAAGTCTTGATTAAAAAATATCGTGTTTTTGAGATTATTCAAGGTCCTATTGTTGTTGTCTTTTTTGGTATTTTGATGAACTATTTATTTCAAAACAACTGGTTCAATTTTACATTGAGTCCGGAACAAATAGTTACTTTGCCGGTCATTTCAAGCCTTTCTGAACTGTTCAATCAATTTACAACTCCAGATTTTTCTCATCTTAGTAATCCTGCGGTCTATAAAATCGCAATCGTTATGGCAGTTGTTGCAAGTTTAGAGACTCTTTTATCCGTTGAAGCGGCAGATAAACTTGATCCTTTCAAACGAGTCACACCGACCAATCGAGAGCTAAAAGCGCAAGGACTGGGAAATATGGTTTCAGGACTTATCGGAGGATTACCGATCACTCAAGTAGTTGTTCGTAGTTCAGCGAATATCTCATTTGGAGCTAAAACCAAACTTTCTACTATCTTGCATGGTTTCTTTTTACTTATCAGTGTCGTCACCATCGCTGGACTTTTAAATATGATTCCACTTGCTTCTTTGGCCGCTATATTGATGATGGTTGGATACAAACTCACAAAACCCTCATTATTTAAAAAGATGTATCTTCTTGGATGGGAACAATTTGTCCCATTTGTAGTGACAATTCTTGTAATGTTAGTGAGTGATTTACTAACGGGTGTTATGGCTGGTTTGGTCGCGAGTATCTTTTTTACTCTACATCATAGCTATCGCAACTCTTATTGTATGAAAGATATTGTAACGAGCGATGAGGGACATGACATTCACCATATTGTTCTAGCCCAAGAGGTCTCATTCTTTAACAAAGCGAGTATCATTGCATCTTTGGAGGCAATTCCTGCCAATTCAAAAGTCGTTATTGATTGTTCAAATTCAAAAGCAATCGCCTATGATGTCCTAGAATTTCTTGATGAATATCCATTGCATGCATCGCTTAAAAATATTACGGTGGAGATCATTAAACCAAAAGGAGTAGTTGAAAACTAGATTTAGAAATCGTTAAATTCATAAGAAAGCTCTGCAAGGAGTTTTCTCTTTGAAATTCTCTATTTAACTCCTTTGTAATCTATTAACGATAAAATTTCATTTATCTAAAAGGAGAATACGTGGATCAAAATACAACTTATACTATGAGGCTCGGTAAAGAACTCTACCATTTTACTGAACAGGTATTTTGGAAGTTTGTCACTCCGAGAGATGATATTGCAATCTTCTTTTCACAAGAATTTTTTGGAAACCTTGTCTCAAAATTGCTTTTTTCTGTTTTAACATTTGTGATCTTTTTTCTTTTAAGAAAAAAGATTACAAGCTTGATTCAGTATCTCCTTGTCAAACTTTCTAAAGCATTAAAGTTAGTAAAAGTAACGCCCTTGATCTACACTCTCTACAAGCCAATAAAATGGATAGTCCTCTTTGTGGGCTTCAATATTTCACTCTCAGTTCTTGATTTTGACAATGAAATAAACAGATCTATCGTAAGTGGTTCACAATCTTTTAGAATATTTCTACTCACTTGGATCCTATTTTTAATCGTCGATTTTTTATATGCTCACTCTCAGGAATTTTGGGTCAAAAAGCACAGTCAGTCTTACCAAAACTTTATGAATCTCTCCAAAAAATTCATCAAAATAACCATTAGTATCATTGCAGTCATCTTCATTTTAGCTATTTGGAATTATAACGTCAACGGACTGATCGCTTCGCTTGGACTTGCCGGTATGGCTGTTGCTCTAGCCGCGCAAGATACTACTAAAAATATCTTTGGCGCTCTTATGATCTTTGGCGATATGCCTTTTCGTGTCGGAGACTGGGTAAAAACACCCGAGGTCGAGGGCTACGTCGAAGAGATAGGAATGCGTTCTACCAAGGTCAGGACATTTGAAGATGCGCTTGTAAGCATTCCAAACGGGGTCATCGCCAATGTTGCCATCACCAACTGGTCGGCGATGCAAAAGCGCCGAATCAAGATGACGCTGGGACTGACATACGCGACTACGCCCACACAGATGAAAAATATCTTGCAAGAGATGCGAGAACTCCTGCGAAATGATGTAGATATTGACCAACATACCATACTTATAAACTTCTCTGATTATCAAGATAGTTCCCTTGGGATATTTTGCTATTTTTTCACAAAATCCACGGCTTGGGCTGAGTATCTCAATGTCAAAGAGAGAATCAATCTCGAGTTTATGCGTATAGTTTACGACAATGGAGCATCCTTTGCATTCCCGAGTCAATCTCTTTATATAGAAAAAAATACCGAATCTATTCATTGACATAAGAGTTACAATAAAAAACGGTCATCTTCTAGGTTCTTAGGGCTACATGCACTTTGTAGCTTTAACAATATTTCTCTGTCTCTTAAAAATTCTTACCGCTGTTTTTGCGTGACTTTCTAATTAAGACAAATTTTATCCGATTTAAGTATTATTTTAAAAATTGATAATAATTAAAAGGATTAATTATGAAAAAACTTTTTCTGAGTGGTATTCTTTTATATACCTCTTCTCTTTGGGCGGACATCCTAAGGGGTGAAGCCGTTTATAAAGACTACTGTTCACAATGTCACAGTATTCATATGACTGGCGGATATGGAAGAGATTTCAACCTTGTTTCCTACACTCGAAAAAAAGCTAAAGTTATTGCTTATGTGACAGATCCTAGTGAGATGTACAAAGAATTTGGGTACAGCGCCAATGCGATGCCGACTTTGCCCCTGACAAATAATGAGATTGAAGATGTTGCTGATTTCATCGATTCACTTCAGCCATTTAAAAAGTGGATGAAACATCAATAACTTTGATTAATAAAAGATGAGTATAATTTCTAATACTCAATAACAGGAGCGTTATTTATGATAAAAAATATTAAGATACTAGCAATGGCAGCGGTTGTGGCTGTGATAGTAGTTGGTTGTAGTAAAACTCCGCATGCTGTGCAAGA
>JBBRBK010000048.1:0-15020 GCA_038205935.1 Campylobacterales bacterium | reverse complement strand
CTCTTGCCAAAAGGATCTCCGCTGTTACTTGGAAGTTCTGAATCACTTACAACACATAAAGATATTTTGAAGCTTGTCGGCTCTTCAATCTATAAAAAACTCTAAGGATAGTAACATGGAAAATAGCGATACTACTCTTTTAATGAAAGAAGCAAAATTTGATCTCAATGAGTTATTTTTTTCGATTACAAAGCACGACAGTACTATTGTTTCTGGAAATGAAACTTTTGTACGCATCAGCGGCTATACAAAAGATGAGATTATGGGAAAATTTCATAATATTATTCGTCATCAGGATATGCCGCGTATCCTCTTCAAAATACTTTGGGATTATTTAAATGCAAATAAACCTGTTGTTTCGTATGTTAAAAATAAAACAAAAGATGGCGCGTATTATTGGGTCTTTGCCGTTGTATTTCCACTTGGTGAAGAGTATGTCTCTATTCGTATAAAACCAAATACACCTATATTTTCCGTTGTTAAAGATATATATTTGAAGCTCAGAGCTGCCGAAGCAGAACTTACGATGGATCAAAGTGAAGAGCTTCTATTAAAACTTTTAAATGAACACGGATTTTCAAATTATGATCATTTTATGAATGAGGCCTTACTCGCCGAGTTGCTTGAGAGAAAAAAATTGCTTTTGACAACTCCATCAAATGATAGTGATCATAATGAGATAAACTCTCCATTTACTCTAAAAATAAAGCCACTTTATAACGTAAGTAAAACCTTATTTGATGAGTATGCAAAATGGTTTGAAAAGATAGACTCTTTTATCAAGATAAAATCGATGTTTGAGGAGAAGGGTCTTGTCCTTCGTACATTGGCAAGAGATATCGTATTTTTATCCCTCAACGCTTCTGTTGCATCCTATAAGCTTGATGTCAATGGAGAAACATTCGGTGTTTTGGCAAGTGACGTAAGAACTAATGCAAAAGAAAATGACACTCTGATCGGAAAAATTCATGAGACTTCTGTGTATCTTTCCGAGTCATTCAATGAGATCATATTTTTAGTATCCTATATAAGCCTGCAAATGGAGATGATGACCTACTTCATTCATGAGATACTATGTGATCAAAACGAAGAGATCAACCCCACTGTAGATACGCTGTTTGAATTGGTATCACTTTATAATGAAAAACTGATGAAGCTTCCATTTTTGTTTGAAAAGGCTATAGGAAAAAATATCGCCTATCTTGAAGAACTCGATCAACAGATGATGTATCTTGGATATGTCCAAATTTACGGCATCATAGAATCTGCAAGATGCAATGACGACGGATTGGGCTTTGGCGAGATATTTTCACAACTGAAAAACCTTATCGCAAAGACTTCCGATGAGATTTTATTGATGAAAAGTATGGCCGAGGGCTTTTACTCGGACAACCGTGTGTTGATAAAAGAATCTAAAGATATCAAGTTGATGCTTTCTTGTCTTAAAAGTGAAGTATCTAAAATTAAAAATATGGAAAAATGATAATGGAACAGAGAGCTACTCAGAAAAATCTTGAGGATGAAGTCGCCTTTTTAAGTAAAAAGATCTTGGAGTTAAACAAACGCCTCATCGAAAGTGAAAAAGCAAAATCACGTTTTTTATCGCTTGTGACAAGTGAGTTAAACAATCCTATGACAGTGCTTGTGGGTATGGTGCCTCACTTGAAACTTCATGTATGTGACAAAAGTGAAAAGATATATCCAATACTCAACCAAGAGGTTTTAAATCTTGATTTTAAGATCAAAAATCTTGTTATGACGGCAAGAATTGAGAGCGGAGATCTCGATGTCTCACACGCCCTTGTCGATTCTTTGGATATTATCGATGAAGTTATAGAGACTCTTAAGCATGTCATCCAAGAGAGAAAGATTCACTTACATGTAAGCAATCTGATCAAAGAGAAGATCGTAGCAGATCCGCAGATTATCTATACGATAGCGAGAAACCTTATATCTAACGCTTGTCTTTATAGCATCGCAGGCAGTGCAGTGGAGGTAATTATAAACAAAGTGAATTCTATCTTTACGATCACAGTAAAAAATCATGGTGATGGTCCGAATTTTCAATATAAACCTGAAATATTTACACGTTTTTCAGATGGACCTGGGGGCGAGCATGGTCTAGGTATTGGTCTTAGTATCGTACGTGCGCTTTGTGAAAGATTTGATGGAAATGTAGATTATTCTGTTGATAAAGGAATCGTGACTTTTGTCGCTACTCTATTGCTTGATGAGGGCGGTGCCAATTCACAAGCTAACGGTTCAAATGAGTTTTTATTTGAATCATTTGACGATGCGTTAGAACTATAATGATCCACGGCAGTTCGACATTTATACATGTAGGGCAAATTCACATAGATAGCGCTCCAGCAGCTATCTCTACGGTGCTTGGTTCATGTATTGCAGTTTGTATCTATGACCGTAAACTTGGCATTGGTGGAATGAATCATTATCTGCTTCCTTTTTGGAACGGGTATGGTCTTCAAACGCCGAAGTTTGGCAATATTTCTATCCCAAGACTTATAGAGAGTATGCAAGAAAGAGGCTCTCGCATAGAAACGATGGAAGCAAAGATATTTGGCGGTGCATCGATGAATATCTCAGTATCTGGGAATATGATGATAGGGCAAAAAAATATTATAGTTGCCAAAGAGATACTCAAAGAGTACAAGATTTCTATCGTTGCAGAGGATGTCGGCGGACAAAATGGAAGAAAGATTCAGTTTGATCTGGAAAAAGGAAAAGTGTTCTTAAAGTACACTTCAAAACAATGCTAGGAGGAAATCGATGGCGATACGAGTATTGATTGTGGATGACAGTGCGACTGCTCGAGCAGTTTTACGTGAGATATTGGAATCTGAAGCATCTATCGAGGTTGTGGGCACGGCTTCAGATGCTTTTGTTGCACGTGATAAAATCGTCGAACTTAAACCCGATGTTGTATGTCTTGATGTCGAGATGCCAAGAATGGATGGTATAACTTTTTTAAAAAAGATGATGCATTACATGCCTTTGCCTGTTATTATGGTCTCATCATTGACACAAAACGGAGCAAAGACGACATTGGAAGCTTTAGAAGCTGGTGCCGTTGATTTTGTCGCAAAGCCTCATTCTCATATTTATGATGGCAAAGATGAGATGAAAGATGAGCTTATAGCTAAAATAAAAACAGCATCAAAAGCCAAAGTGTTTCAAAAAGAGTTGAAAAGTTCGGTACAAGCGAATACGACTTCACTGGCAGAAACTACAAATAAAATTCTAGCCATTGGAGCATCTACCGGCGGTACTGAAGCGATCAAAGATGTGCTGATGGGACTGCCGAGAAATGCACCGGGAACGGTGGTAGTCCAGCATATGCCTGCAAACTTTACGGCGGCATTTGCCCAGAGACTCAATTCACTGTGTGCCATGGAAGTAAGAGAGGCAAAAAATGGGGATTCTATCACTCCAGGAGTTGTTCTTGTTGCGCCTGGGGATTATCATATGGTCGTAAGACGCTCAGGGTCTAGATACTATGTCGAGATAGGAAGTGGAGACAAAATTTCAGGTCACCGTCCATCTGTGGATGTCCTTTTTCATTCGGTTGCAAAAATCGCTGGTTCAAATGCTATAGGTGTGATTCTCACAGGAATGGGCGGTGATGGAGCAAAAGGACTTTTAGCTATGAATAATGCTGGAGCTAAAACGCTTGGACAAGATGAGCAAAGCTGTGTGGTATATGGTATGCCAAAGATCGCTTATGATATAGGAGCTGTACAAAAACAGGTTCCTTTAAATAAAATAGCAAATAACATACTTTCACTTATATAATTTATGAGGATTTAAAGAGGTAAGAGATGAGATTTTTTTTAGCAGAAGATAATGAAGATAACTATTTGGTTGTCAAATCAAATTTAAAAAAACTAGAAATGCCTGTCGAATTATTATGGGCCAAAGATGGGCAGATTGGCATTGATATGCTAAGTCACGAGGATGATATAGATATTTTTTTAATAGATATAGAGATGCCAAGAGTGAATGGTGTAGAACTGACAAACTGGATCCGTTCTCAAGAAAGATTTAGTAAAAAGCCTATTATTGCTGTGACAGCCTCTGTCTTTGCTGAGATGAAAAAGATGTATTTACAAAAAGGTTTTGATTATATATTAGAAAAACCATTTGCCAGAAGAGACTTTCTTGCTATGTTACAAGAGGTCATAAAATCGATATGAGACAACCGGTCGTTTTAATTGTAGATGATAATAGTGATAGTCGTTTAATCATACGAGCTGCACTTCGAAAATACCCTTATCTGTTTTTAGAAGCGCAAAACGGCGAAGAGGGTATACAAATAGCGCAAGAACAAAATCCCGACCTCATTATCATGGATGTGATGATGCCCGGTATTAGCGGATACGAAGCCTTGAAGCAGTTGAAAAATGATACATCTACAAAACATATACCTGTCTTAATTGTCACGGCATTGGCATCTATGGATGAAAAGATCATAGCATTAGAATCAGGCGCTGAAGGATTATGGGCAAAGCCATTTCATAGAATTGGTCTTGTACAACAAGTCGAGATGCTCATAGGATTAAATCAGCAATCAAAGAGACAAGATAAAGTGTTTCACAGACAAAGTGAAGAGTTGATCCATTATTATTACACCGATGCCTTAACGGGTTTGCCAAATAGAAGTCAGTTGATAAAAGATATCAAAAATGTTAAAAAATCATCTTTATTATTGATCGATATAGATAGATTTAAAGATATCGTCTATTTTTATGGTCATGAGATCGGAGATATGTGTCTAAAATTTTTTAGTGTAAAGATTAAAGAGCTTTTAGCTTCTAATAATTACAAACATTATCGTATTTCAGGCGATATTTTCGCTGTTATGATCAAGAATTGCAATGGCTATGAAGCGCTCAAAGGTATGATGAAGATGTTTATTGATGAGATGGACCGTTTTCATTTTGATTGTGAGGGACATGAGATACATTTTAGGATCACACTAGGTGCTTCTTTATTTAAAAAAGAACTGCTTATCAGCGCAGAAAAAGCGCTCAAAACAGCAAAAGCGACCAATAAGACTATGCTGATTTTTGATGAGAAAAGTGAAGAGTTCCGTTCATACGAACAAAATATATTTTGGATAAATAAGATAAAAGAGGCTATTATAAATGATAAAATAATTCCTTTTTATCAGCCAATAATGAATCATAAAAACAATAAAATCGAGAAATATGAGTGTCTTGTTCGTATTATCGATAATGATGGAACCATTCACAGTCCCATAAAATTTTTAGAGATCTCCAAAAAATCGAGAAATTATGCTGAGATCACAAAAAATGTGATAGAAAAAGCGTTTAAGACGTTTGAAAATAGTGATTGTGAGTTTTCGATCAATCTTTCTGCAAAAGATATGATGGACAGAGATATATCAGATTATATTTATAGTAAACTGGCAAGCTTTAGTGGATCTAAAAGAGTAATATTTGAACTTTTAGAATCTGATGGGATTGAAAATTATAGTTCAGTTTATGCTTTTATAGAAAAAGTAAAAGAGCATGGATGCCAGATCGCAATCGATGATTTTGGTTCGGGATATTCAAATTTTATACATCTCTTACGTTTAAAAGTAGATATCATTAAGATAGACGGTTCGCTCATTCGTGATCTTGACACCGATGAGAATGCTCAGATGATGGTCAAGACGATAGTAGAATTTTCAAATAAACTCGATATATTGACAGTCGCAGAGTTTGTACATTCAGATTCGATAAACAAGATAGTAAAAGAACTGGGCGTTCACTACTCTCAAGGATATTTTATAGGACATCCAATGCCGGAGTTAGTAGAAAATGACTAGATCTATAAAAAACCGTAAATTTTTTTTTAAAGTGATCCCTTTTATATTAATGCTAGTTCTTGGGGTTATCACTTATCACTATTATAAGACTATAAAAAATAATGAATATAATGATTTAAAAACGAAATTTTCATTAAAAGCGCAAGAGTATCAGACACTCATGCAAGAAAGAATGTTAGATTATGAACATGTTTTGTATGGGATAAAAGGCTTATTTTTAGCCTCTGATTCTATTGAGCGAGAAGAGTTTAAATCTTATGTAGAAGCCTTGTCAATAGAACACTATTTTCCGGGAATACAAGGCATCGGCTACTCGGCCGTAGTCCCGGCAGATCAAAAAGATGCGTTTATAGACAAAGTCCGCTCTGAGGGCTTTAGTTCATATAATATAACTCCCGTCGCACCACGTGGTTTTTATACGACTATTATCTATCTTGAACCCTTTGATGCTAGAAATCAAATGGCTTTTGGTTATGACATGTTTTCAGACCCTGTAAGACGCGCAGCAATGGAACGATCAAGAGATAATGATACGCCTATTATATCGGGTAAAACAACTCTTCTCCAAGAGTATAAAAAGGATCTCCAATCAGGCTTTTTGATGTATCTGCCTCTTTATCAAAAAGGTACTGATAATGACACTGTTGATGAGAGAAAAAAGCATATTTTAGGATGGATATATGCACCGTTTCGGATAAATAATTTTATGAATGGACTCAATAGTCATGAAGATGAATATTTTGATATTGAGATCTATGATAATGGAGTGATCGATAAATCTCATTTGATGTACGATAGTGACATGCAACAACATAGTCCACTCTTGCGAAAACAAACACCACTCTATAGTAAAAAAATAGATTTAAAGATGGCAGGGAGAGATTGGACAATCCTTATTAAATCGACTCCAGATTTTGAAAAAAAAATAGATCTGAGTAAAGCTAATCTGGTTTTGATCTTTGGACTCTTATTTAGCTTTTTACTGGTTTATATTATTTGGAAGCTTTTGAATGATAATGAACATGCCAATATAAAAGCTCGAAAAATGAATAGAGAACTTCTTGAAAATAAAAATAGGTTATATGAACTCAATGCGACACTCGAAAAAAGAGTGGAGGATAAGACACTAGAGTTGCAACATTCAAATGAAATCTTAGAGAGAAATATAGCTGATTTGAATATTCTCAATACTCAACTGACAAGCGCAAAAGAATCTGCCCTTCAAGCAGCACAGGCAAGATCAAACTTTGTCAGCGGTATATCGCATGAACTTCGTACTCCGCTCAATGCGATTATTAATTTTACAGATCAGGCTATAGAAGATTTTGATGATATGCTCGAAGATAAAGAGTTGCAAAGTGATACAAAGAATTTTTTACATAGAGTTATAGTTAACTCAAGACATCTTTTACAACTTATCAACGACTTGCTAGAATTTACTAAAATAGAAGCGGGAAAAATGGATTATAAGCTAGAAAAAATAGATGTCAATCAAACCCTTCAAATGGCATATAATAATACATATTCCCTTCTTAATGGAACAGACGTAAAGTTTCATTTGGAGTTACATGTAACGCCTTTGATAGCTTTAGTAGACTCAAGAAGATTACTGCAAGTGATACTGAATTTACTCTCTAATGCAATCAAGTTTACAAACAAAGGTAAAATAGAACTGCGAAGTTATATAAAAGATGAGATGATAATCATCGAGGTAGCAGACACAGGTAAAGGTATTCCTACTGATAAACAAAAAACAGTATTTGAACCTTTTATGCAGGTCAATAACACTGATAACGGGACAGGACTCGGACTTGGCCTTGCAAAAAGGATGTGTGATGATATGGGAATTGAGATATTGTTAACTTCGATTGAGGGTAGTGGTACTACTTTTCAACTGATGATAAAAGAATCGAGAGCATAAAAATGAAAATGAATTCTATAGTATTTAAAATGATGTTACCCCTTGTTATTACTTCAGTAGTAGTAGTCGGTATGACTTTAGCGATAACACAAACATACCTAAGAACGGTTATTGAAGATATTTTTGTAAACCAACAGGTACATCATCTTAAAAAAATCTATAACCTTAAAATGGAAAATATTCTCTCTAAAACAGAACAAAATGGGCTTACAATTGCTAATTCACAGACTATAAAAAAGTTTGTTGAAAGTAGCGATGCAAAAAATGGCAAGATATCAGATGAGATGAAAAAGAAGCTGTTTGATATGAAGCAACTTTATCATTTGGATACAATTTATATAGCCGAAAAATCAAGTAGAAACTATTTTAATGAAAATGGTTTTGTGCAGGTCGTAGATACATCTCATAAAGATAATCAATGGTTTTTAAATACACTAAAGAGTAAAAAAAGATTTTTAATAAACGCAGACAGTGATATTACGGGGAGTTTGCATATCTGGTCTGATGCAGTTATTGGCGAGGTTAACAATCCTATAGGTCTCGCAGGTTGTGGGGTGAATATCGGTAATATTTATAAAATGGCATTAGAAGATTTCAACAAAAATAGTGCAGATGTAATGATCTTAGAGAGTTCAAATATGATTGAGGGAATATCGAACAATCCAAAATTGTCTCATGTATCACTTTTTAAATCAAATTTACCAGCAGATAAGATTTCATCGATTTTATCTGCACAAAAGAATCATCAAAATTTAGTTAAATACAGATTGAAAAATGAAGATAGGTATGTACTGCTTATCCCTGTTACTAAGCTGGATTGGACAATCGTCATCGATTTTTCTAAAGAGAAATTTTTATCATCTTTGGATGGTGTATATGACAGAATAATCATCGGTGGGATCATTTTACTTATATTGATACTCATCATAGGAAGCTGGATTTTGACCTATTTATTGTCAAGACCTTTGACAAGAATATCCCAAGCTGTCAGCAAATTTGATCTTGTATCTGATTTTGATGCGACAGGGTTTAAAAATATGGGATATGAAGTTGATATGATATGCAATGCCTTCAAGTCAAGTTCGAAAATATTGCGTAAAACTGTAGATAAATACAAATATAATGAAGAACTTTTAAGAAATATCATAAATGCTGCTGATGACATGATATTTTTTAAAGATGAGGAATTAAGATATATTGGATGCAATAGTGCATATGAGAAATGGAGTTTGAAAACTCTAGACCAGATCGTAGGTAAGACAGATCAAGAGTTGTATCCACTTGATATTGCCAACTCGCATATTAAAATTGACAAAATGGTGATGGAGCAGAACAAAACTATTATCACAGAGGAAAAATTTGAAAAAGAGGATGGCAGTTTTGTAATCCTTCAAGTGAAAAAAAGTCCATTTTATGATCAAGATGGGAATCTAAAAGGGCTTGTGGTAGTTGCTAGAGATATGACGATCATCAAAAATATGGAGCATGATTTACGAACATTGAATGCCACTCTCGAAAAAAGAGTGGAGGATAAGACACTAGAGTTGCAACATTCAAATGAAATCTTAGAGAGAAATATAGCTGATTTGAATATTCTCAATACTCAACTGAGAAGCGCAAAAGAATCTGCCCTTCAAGCAGCCCAGGCAAGATCAAACTTTATCAGCGGTATCTCGCATGAACTTCGTACTCCGCTCAATGCGATTATTAATTTTACAGATCAGGCTATAGAAGATTTTGATGATATGCTCGAAGATAAAGAGTTGCAAACAGATACAAAGAATTTTTTACATAGAGTAATAGTTAACTCAAGACATCTTTTACAACTTATCAACGACTTGCTAGAATTTACTAAAATAGAAGCGGGAAAAATGGATTATAAGCTAGAAAAAATAGATGTCAATCAAACCCTTCAAATGGCATATAATAATACCTATTCACTGCTAAATGGGACAGATGTAAAGTTCAATTTGGAGTTACATGTAAGCCCTTTAGTAGCTTTAGTAGACTCAAGAAGATTACTGCAAGTGATACTAAACCTGCTTTCAAATGCGATAAAGTTTACAAACAAAGGTAAAGTAGAATTAAGAAGTTACGTTCAAGATGAGATGATAATCATCGAAGTAGAAGACACAGGTAAAGGAATTCCTACTGATAAACAAAAAACAGTATTTGAACCTTTTATGCAGGTCAATAACACTGATAACGGGACAGGACTTGGACTTGGCCTTGCAAAAAGGATGTGTGATGATATGGGAATTGAGATATTGTTAACTTCGATTGAGGGTAGTGGTACTACTTTTCAACTGATGATTAAGAAAAATATTTCGTAGAGGAGCAATAAGATGAAAATATTTGAATACTCTAAAGATCAACATTAAATTATTAAGAAGAATGTAAAATATAATACTTCTAGTAAAATATAGCTTTCATGTTCGCTGAACTATTCTAGTTAAACCTGATTTTTATCAACAAAACACTATAATAAAGTAATTTATCTTTTTTTATAGGCAGCTATTTTGAGCAAAAAACCCGCATTTACCCATCTTCATCTTCATACAGAATATTCACTTCTCGATGGTGCAAATAAAATATCAAATCTTGTAGAACGTGCCAAAGAGCTTGGCATGACTTCTATCGCTATGACGGATCATGGCAATATGTTTGGTGCTATCGATTTTTACCATCAGATGAAAGCTGCTGGTTTAAAGCCGATCATCGGGATGGAAGGCTACATCCATAACGGTGAAGAGATAGGTGATAAATCTACAAAACAGCGTTTTCATGTCTGTCTTTTTGCAAAAAACGAAGTAGGGTATAAAAACCTTATGTATCTTTCATCGAAAGCTTTTATAGATGGTTTTTACTACTTTCCGCGTATTAACAAAAAAGAGCTTCGCGAACATAGTGAAGGACTTATCTGTACCTCCGCATGTCTTCAAGGTGAAGTGAATTGGCATCTTAACTTACAAAATGAACGTAACGTAAAAAATGGTGCGCTTGGATATGAGGGTGCAAAAAAAGCGGCCTTAGAATACAAAGATATGTTTGGCGATGATTTTTACTTAGAGATGATGCGCCATGGCATTGGCGATCAGATGTTTATAGATGAACAAGTTTTAAGTCTTGGACGAGAACTAGATATTAAAATAGTTGCGACAAACGACACTCACTATACTTACCCTGGCGATGCTCAGTATCACGAAGCATTTATGTGTATTGGGATGAATAAACTTTATGATGATCCAAACCGTATGCGTCACTCAGTACATGAGTTTTACCTGAAATCTCCCGAGCAAATGGCACGTCTTTTTGCTGATATCCCCGAAGCTTTGGAACATACGCAAGAGATCGTAGAGAAGTGTCAGCTAGAACTTAAACTCGGCGATCCAACGCCTCCAAACTTTAAATTTACACCTGAATATTCTACAAATGATGGCTTGAGCATAGACAACGCAGAAGATGAACCTTTACCAGTTGATGCTTCAAAAGATGAAAAAAGAGCTTGGAAAAGTGCGGCAGATAAAAATGATGCAGAGTATTTTATCTTCTGTTGTCGCAATGGACTAGAGAAGCGTTTGGTGCATGTAGCGCTAGAAAAACATGAAGAGTATAAAGCAAGATTAGAGTTTGAGATGGATGTCATAAACTCTATGAAGTTTCCGGGATATATGCTTATCGTTTGGGATTTCGTAAAAGTTGCCAAAGAGATGGGCATCGCTGTTGGGCCTGGACGTGGATCTGCGGCTGGAAGTTTGGTGGCATACTCTTTAGAGATTACCGATATCGACCCTATGAAATATGATCTGCTTTTTGAGCGATTTTTAAATCCTGAACGCGTAAGCATGCCCGATATCGATATGGACTTTATGCAGGCTCGCCGCGGCGAGATCATCGACTATGTGGTGCAAAAATATGGGCGCAATCAAGTCGCTCAAATCATTACCTTTGGTTCGCTTTTGGCTAAAGGAGTTATCCGAGATGTTGCCAGAGTTCTTGATATGCCTCTTTCTCAAGCGGATAAGATGGCAAAACTCATCCCTGATGAGCTTGGTATCACACTAAACGGTAAGAGCAAAAAAGGTGAGTTTATAGAAGGTGCGTACCAAAAAGAGCCAAAACTCGTAGAGATGATAGAAACAGATGCGCAAGTGGCTCGCGTTTGGGAGTTTAGTAAAAAACTTGAAGGTCTCAAGCGAAATTCTGGAATGCACGCCGCTGGTGTCGTGATCTCAAATGAAGAACTTTGGAAAAAAACACCGATCTATAAGCCATCAGGTGAAGACACTTTTATCACTCAATACTCTCTTAATTATTTGGAAGATGTTGATCTTATCAAGTTCGACTTCTTGGGTCTGAAAACTCTTGATGTTATTGATAATGCTATCAAACTTATCAAGTTTAGATATGACAAAGTGATTGATTGGCACGAGATAGATGAAAACGACCAAAAGGTCTATGATGTCATTCGTGGCGGCGATACTATTGGGATGTTTCAGATAGAGTCATCGGGTATGCAAGATTTGAATAAACGTCTCAAACCTGATAGTTTTGAGGATCTTGTCGCGGTTCTCGCACTCTATCGTCCAGGACCAATGGAATCTGGGATGCTTGAGAGCTTTATTGAGCGTAAGCATGGACGTGAGGCTATTGCTTATACTTTTGATGCGATGGAACCAATACTAAAAAACACTTACGGGGTCATCGTCTACCAAGAACAAGTCATGCAAATCGTTCAGACGATTGGTGGATTTTCTCTTGGATATTCTGACATTATTCGTCGTGCGATGGGTAAGAAAAAAGATATGTCTGCTCATAATGATGAATTCGCAAGCGGTGCGGCAAAGCTGGGATATGACTATAAAAGAGCTTCTGAACTCTTTGATATCATCGAAAAGTTTGCTGGATACGGTTTTAACAAATCTCACTCGGCAGCGTATGCGATGATCACTTTTCAAACAGCGTGGCTGAAGTGTTATTATCCAAACGAGTTTATGGCGGCTTTACTTACAAGCGAAAAAGATAATACAGATAAAGTTGTCAAGTACATCGATGAAGTCAAACACATGGGTATCACACTTTCTCCTCCAGATATTAACCATTCTCAGTTGGAGTTTTCGGCAATTACTAAAGATGACCAAGATATGATTCTTTTTGGTCTGGGCGCTATCAAAGGCGTAGGAAGTGCGGCGGTTGTAACGATACTTGAAGTCATAAGAGAGGGCGGAGAGTTCACCACGATGGAGGATTTTGTCAACCGCATTGAGCCACAAAAGGTCAACAAGCGCGTTATAGAATCTGTTATAAAAGCAGGCGGATTTGACAGCTTTGGATTTTCAAGAAAAGCACTTTTAGATCAGTTGGATTTACTTGTAGAAACTGCCAAAAAAGCAAGTGATGCAAAGAAAAATGCAATGGGAAGCCTTTTTGGAGATGATGCTGAGATAACAGAAGTGCGGCTTGAACTCAAAAATTCGGATGAGTATGAACTCAAAGAGATTTTAGAGTTTGAAAAAAATACTCTCGGATTTTATGTTTCAGGGCATCCGCTGGATTCTTACCGCGAGGAGATGGATGAGCTTACTTATTCACTCTCTTCGGAGATAGAAAACATCGGCGATGGTTCGACGGCGATCTTTATAGGAAAAGTTGAAGAGATACAAAAAAAGGTTTCTAAAAAAGGTAACGCTTTTGGTATCGTCACGCTGATGGACTTCCATGGCAATATCGAGATGATGCTTTTTTCTGATAAGCTCGAAGAGTTACAGACAATGAACTTAGAAGAACCAGTCGCTTTTAAAGTCAAAGTAACACACACAGAGATGTTTACGCGCATAGCTGTTTTAAAAGTGCTCACACTAAAAGAGGCGAAAAAAGAGTCTAAAAAAGTAAAAACAACTGTCGTTGAAAAACCTCAGGAACTCTTACATGTAAGCATTCATCTCAACTCTGCGACAAAAGAGCTTGAAGAGCTTTATTCGCTTGTAAGACGCCATCCGGGACGCCGCCCTTTAAAACTAAGCATTGTTTCAAAACTGCAAAATGTACTTATCGACTCGGCCATCGGTGTAGATAATAGCATTTTAGAAGAATTACGACAGTTAGAATTTATCAATATTTTATAGAAGAGGAAATTATTATGATGACAAAAAATGATTTTAACGATGCGCTTTTAGGTTTTTTGGATGCTTCTCCGACACCGTTTCATGCGGTGTTAAATATGTCTGGAATGCTCGAAAATGCGGGCTTTATAAAACTAGATGAAAAAGAAAGTTTTGATTTACAGGGTGGACAAAGTTACTATATTATCAGAGCTGATAGTTCGATAATTGCATTTAATTATTATGAAGGGTTTGAGTATATTTTAGTCGGTGCTCATACGGATTCTCCAAATCTAAAAATCAAACCAAATGCCGAAATCAAAAAAGATGGAATCACTCAGCTTGGTGTTGAGACTTATGGAGGTGTACTTTTAAATCCTTGGTTTGATCGTGATCTCAGTATTGCAGGGCGTGTAAGCTATAAAAGCGTTGATGCAAAGCTCAAATCTGCGATCATTGATATGCAAAAAGCGGTGGCGATTATCCCATCTTTAGCGATCCATCTTGATCGCGATGCAAACATTTCAAAAACTGTCAATGAACAAAATCATTTGCCTCCAATTATCTCTACATGTAAGGATTTTTCACTGAAATGTGAACTAACTAAGATGATAGATGATTGCCAAGAAGTGCTCTCGTATGAGCTTAGTTTGTATGATACTCAAAAAGCTTCTTATGTTGGTTTTAATGATGAGTTCATCGCAAGTGCAAGACTTGATAATCTTCTAAGCTGTTATGTCGCCCTTATCACGATTTGTTCTACGCAAAAGCCGATGATGATGATTAGTTCAGATCACGAAGAAGTTGGAAGTGTGAGTGTTGGCGGCGCTGGCGGTTCATTTTTAGAAAGTGTGATAGAGAGAATGTTTTTAACTGCTGAAAAAAAAGTAAAATTTGCAAGAAGTTCACTCCTTATCTCCACGGATAATGCGCATGCAGTGCATCCAAACTATGCGGATAAACATGAGCCTCTCCATGCTCCTAAATTAAATCAGGGAGTCGTGGTTAAAGTAAACTCAAACCAGCGTTATGCGTCTTCATCTGAGACAATAGCAAAATTTTTAGATGCAGCTGCGAGTGTGAATGAACACACTCAGATGTTTGTTACTATAAGCGATATGGCATGCGGTTCTACTATCGGACCTAT
>JBBRBK010000047.1:0-15036 GCA_038205935.1 Campylobacterales bacterium | reverse complement strand
CGAAGAAGCTTCAAAAAGCGGCGCAAAAGCACAGTTTGGCGAAAAGTATGGCGACAAAGTAAGAGTTGTAAGTTTTGGCGAAGCATCTGTCGAGTTTTGTGGCGGAACGCATGTCAAAAATACGGCTGAGATCGGCACATTCATTATCACAAAAGAGAGCGGTGTGAGTGCTGGCGTGAGACGCATTGAAGCAGTTTGTGGAAACGCGTCATATAACTATGTAAAAGCACAACGTCATACTTTACATGTGGCTCGAGAGGGCGTAAAAAACCAAGACCTTCAAGCTGGAATTGAAAGACTCAAAGAACAGGTTTCTACACTCAAACATGAACTTTCCCAAACTCAAAATGCAGCAAAAGAGAGCTTACATGTAGAGATGATCGGCCAAACTGCTTACGTCATTGAAGAGATCACAGCGGGTGATATCAAAGAACGTATCGATGAGCTTAAGAATCAACACGAGTCTATTTGCGCGATGTTATTCCAAGTTAAAGATGATAAAGTTCTCATCGCAGCAGGAATTAAAAATTCTAACGTAAAAGCAGGCGACTGGATCAAGATTGTAGCTCCGGTGCTTGGTGGCGGTGGCGGTGGCAGAGCCGACTTCGCACAAGCAGGCGGAAAAGATGTCACAAAACTTCCTGAGGCAAAAACAGTTGCACAGGATTTTATAACAAAGGCTTTGTCATAATGAAAGAACTTATCTATACTCTCTTTGCAGATTTTAGAAACCAAATTATATTTTTACATGTTATTAGTGCTGTTGTTTGGGTTGGAGGGATGATCGCTATGCGTTTTGCTGCGCATCAGTCGATTCAAATGATTGACAATACTCATCAGAAAATCGAGCGTACCGCACAAGCACTTAAACGCTTATTTGCAATAGTCGCGCCATTTGTTCTTATTCTCATCATCACAGCAGTTATTATGGCTGTTGGATATGGATTTAGAACTGCGGCAGTGGACGTGAATGGAAATATTGTAGACGCATACGCAATGCACATCTATAATCTTGTACATGTAAAAGAAGCACTCTGGCTTATCATGACTCTTAACTTCATCGCGATGGTACTCAAACGTAATCAAGCGGTAAACCTTATCAAAAATGGTGATCTTATCGGCGCTGGAAGTGCTTTGAAACTTATCGGAAAATATATGGTTCCTCTCAATATTATTCTCGGCATTGTCGCTATCTATCTGGGTGTAGTTCTTAGAAATGGTTAGGCTTGCCTCCTCTTCGCAAACTCGCGCCGAGCTTTTAACTAAGGCCGGCATAGAGTTTGTGCAGATGAGCGTAGAGTTCGATGAGGACTCTGTAGTCGCTCGTGATGCTAAAAATTTCGTCTACCTCGCCACTCTTGGCAAATACAATACAAACTTCAAACATTTTGGCATTGAAGATTATCCTCTTTTAGTCGCTGATACTGTTATCTCAACAGGTGGAAATATCTTAAGAAAAGCTCGCTGTGAAAGTGAAGCTCGGAATATTCTTTTAACACAAAGTGGAAATGTTACTTCCATCATCACTTGTCAAATATTTCACTCCAAGCACGTTAAAGTTATCAATATCTCTTCTACAGATTATCTCTTTGAAAAGTTTGATGAAGAGGATTTAGAACAGTATCTTAAAAGTGGTGATTGGCGAGGAAAAGCTGGAGCGTGTATGGTTGAGGGATTTTGCAAAAACTATATAAAAGAGGTTCGAGGATTTGAAAGTACCGCGATGGGACTGACCACCGAAGTGATCAAGCCTTATCTATTGTTTTGAAGCATCTCTAACAGTAGTTAAAAGAAGTTCAAAAGCTTCACTACTAGATTTTTCAACATCTTTCATACGCTCAAGTGCCTCTTTCTCTTTACCAGAGATCCAAAGTTCAATCTCTTGCTTAATGCCTTGGTGGACATTTGCATGATGTTTGGTAATAACAGAAATATCTTTACCATAATTTTTCAAAAGTGTACTAGTAGTAGTTGCAAACCATTTTCCAAATCTACAGCTATGTTCATCGACGACATTAATTGATTTTTTAGAGATCATTGCTTTATAACCTTCGAGCTTAAGGGCGATATGATCGATTTTTCCATTGCTTACATGTAGCTCATTTGTCAGTGCTTCTGTTTTTTGTTGTATATCAGTAGAGTTTCTTCTTACCAATCCAACATTTTCTCTAAAACCTTCTAAAACGTCCATAACATTATTTGTTTCTTTCATAAACGTAGAACTGATCTCCATCATAGAGTTAGAGTTTTGTTTAAGTCCGTTGATATTTATCTCAACCTCTTGAGTCGCTTTTTGCGTACGCTCGGCAAGTTTTCTTACCTCATCAGCAACGACTGCAAATCCACGTCCATGCTCGCCTGCACGCGCCGCTTCTATAGCCGCATTGAGTGCTAGAAGATTTGTTTGATCCGAAATATCTTTGATAAGATTAATGATCTCAGCAATAGACATAACGCTATTGTTTAAAGAGTTTGAATCATCTCCGAGCTGGTTTGAGTATTGTTGAATACTGTCTACAGATTTTGCAATCTCATCTGTTTCATTTTCAATATTTTCCATCCTCGTAACGGTTTTACCATTGAGATCATTGATAGCAACAAGTTTTACAACATTATCTTCAATAATTTTTTGCAAGAACGAGGTACCATCTTCATAACTCTCAATTAATACATGTACAAGCCCCGGTGTATTATCAACCTCTTTAGGTGCATTTTTTTCATTCTCAAGCATGGAGATTTCACGTCTTAAATCATCATTTTTAGATTCAAGTTCAGCTATCTGTGCTTGATGTTTTCTTTCTAATTCTGCTAGTTTTGAACTGCATCCAAACATATCTACTCCCTAAATTATTTAATAGATTATCTTATCACAAAAAAAGATTTTTCTGTGAAAAAACTATATTTTCTCTGCTATTTTTTTTGCAGTAAACCCAAACTTCTCAAAAAGTTTCTCAGCCGGTGCTGAAGCTCCGAAACTCTCCATGCACACGACTTCATCTGCAAATCTGTACCATTCTAAACCACGGGCAGCTTCTATGGCAACCTTTTTCGTGTCAGGAATTATGATACCGTTGATGTACGCAGAGTCCTGCTCAAGTAAAAGATCAAAACAAGGAACACTGACAACATTTACTTTTTTACCTTGTGTATTTAAAAGCTCTTTTGTTTCCATCGCTAGGCCTACTTCAGAACCTGAAGCCATAAGCGTAATAGTTGCATTTTCATCCGAGCTTAAAAGATATCCACCTTTTGCTATCTCACCTTTGACACAAGCTGGTAACACAGGAAGATTTTGGCGTGAACATACAAACGCCGATGGAGATTTTTTCATGCCGAGTGCCACTTGCCAAGCGACGATGTTTTCCGCTCCATCCGCAGGACGCCAAACATAAAAGTTCGGAAGTGCGCGAAACTGACTTAAATGCTCGATAGGCTGATGCGTCGGACCATCTTCGCCAACACCGATACTGTCATGAGTCCAGATGAAAAACTGCTGAATGCCAGCAAGTGCCGCGATACGCGCTGATGGTTTCATATAATCTGAGAACACGAAAAAAGTAGAAGAAAACGGCATCAATGGACCATACAATGCCATCGCATTTACAATAGAAGCCATCGCATGTTCACGAATACCAAAGTAGATATTTCTACCCTTTGGAAATACACCCATATCATTGAGGGTTGTTTTATTTGATGGACCAAGATCCGCTGAACCGCCCAAGAAACTTGGAAGCGCGCGAGCAATAGCATTCATAATCTTGCCGTTTGTGTTACGAGTTGCATCTGCTTTATCAAAAACTGGCCACTGGATGCGTGAAAAATCTGGATTTTGCAAAGCTTCAAGCGCTGCATTTTGCTCCATAAGAGGCAGTGTTTTTTGACTGTGAATCCATTCACGCTCGAGTAGATCACCTTTTTCTATCGCACATCTAAATCTTGCCATAACATCTTCGCTGACAAAGAATTTTTTATCTGGATCAAAACCAGCTTTTTCTTTCGCTTCTTTTATAACAGCTTCACCAAGTGGTGCACCATGGGCATGATGAGAACCTTCTAATTCACATGCACCTTTAGCGATAACGGTATGAGCGATGATAAGAGCTGGCTTAGAACTTGATTTTGCACTCTCTATTGCGCCGTTTATCTCATCATAATTATGACCGTCACATTCAAAAACATCCCATTCTTGCGCTACAAATCTGCCACGGATATTTTCGCTGATACTCAAACTCGTTGAACCTTCGATAGTAATACAGTTTGAATCATAGATCAAGATAAGATTATCAAGTTTATTATGTCCTGCAATCGAACAAGCTTCATAACTGATCCCCTCTTCTAAGTCGCCATCACCACATAAACAGTACACATTATGATCGATTAAGTTCGCAGTATCAGAGTTTAACTGCGCGCCCATAAATTTGCTTGCCATTGAGAAACCAACAGCATTTGCTACGCCTTGCCCAAGAGGACCTGTTGTAATCTCGATGCCTTTTGTATGTCCATATTCAGGATGTCCTGGAGTTTTAGAGTCTAGTTGACGGAAATTTTTAAGATCTTCTACCTCAAGGCCGTATCCCCAAAGATAGTAAAGTGAATAGATAAGTCCTGTTGCATGTCCGCCTGAAAACACAAGTCTATCACGATTTAACCACGAAGGATTTTTAGGATTATGGCGAAGATGTTCGCTTAAAACTACGGCAACATCAGCGAGTCCCATCGGCGCACCGGGGTGTCCAGAATTTGCCGCTTGAACCATATCTGCTGCTAAAAATCTTATACTGTCTGCCATCTTTTGGCGCATCTGATTTGCCATATTTTATCCTTTGTGTCTGTTAATGTAATTTGTTAAAAGTGGAGAAAGTTCTTTGTAAAGTTTTTCATCGAAATTCTCCATCATCTGTGTTAATTCATCAGCTAAATCATTAGCTTCTTTCATCGCCTCATTTAATCCAAGTATCGTTACAAAGCTGTTTTTATTATCGTCGTTATTTGTAGTTTTCCCCGCCTCATCATCAGTTTGTGTCACATCTAAAATATCATCTTGAATCTGAAATAAGAGTCCAAGTTTGAGACCAAAATCATAGATCATATCTTCGAGCTTCTCTTCGCCTGCGATAATAGCGCCCATCTTCAAAGAGGCGGCTATGAGCTTTGCTGTCTTATTAGTATGTAAGAACTTTATATCTTCAAGTGCGAGCGGTTTATTTTCAAAATAGCAGTCTATCGCCTGACCTAAAACCATACCGCTAAGACCGCCATTGACTGCTAGTTCTCGGATCAGTTTCACACGAGTTGCATCACTAAAAGGCGCGTTAGAGAGAATCTCAAAAGCATAAGTGTTAAGAGCATCTCCCACAAGAATAGCCGTGACCTCATCATAGCTTACATGTAAGGTTGGATGACCGCGGCGAAGAGAGGCATTGTCCATAGCTGGGAGATCATCGTGGATGAGAGAGTAAGTGTGAAGCATCTCTATTGCTAAAGCTGCGTAACGCGCACCCTCGAGCAAAAGAGAGTTATACGCACCTACAACACCGAGCAAAAGAGCTGGTCTAAAACGTTTCCCACCAGCCGTGAGCATTTTGTTGATAGCGTCCTCGTAATGAGGATGAATACTCGGTACTTTTGGAAGATGTTCTAATAAGAAATTTTCAAATTTTTGCATTTGGAATTTTAACTAATTTATACGCACAAAAAACTGAAATACTGATTTAAAATGAGGAAAAAGAGAGAGAAAATGCAAAAAAGAATTTCTCATAAAAGCATCTAGTTAGATGCTCTCAGAGATGTGTTCTATATTGTTATCTTCATCGACGATAACAACACGAGGTTTATAAGTGTCAAGTTCTTTTTCATCATACGTCGCGTATGCAACGATGATAACTTTGTCACCTTTGTGTACTTTACGTGCAGCGGCACCATTGAGGCAGATATCACGTTTACCGCGTTCGCCCAAGATGATATAAGTCGAAAATCTTTCACCGTTGTTGATATTTAAGATCTCAACTTTTTGTCCCACACGCATCTTTGAAGCTTCTAAAAGCTCCTCATCCACAGTAATAGAACCAACATAATTCAAGTTAGCGTCTGTCACAGTTGCGCGATGAATTTTACTATACAACATTTCAATTGTCATTTTTTTACCTTAAAAAAATTAGCGTCCCATTTGAGCTTGCATGTCAGCTGGAGACATTGGAGCATCCCATAATTCTTGTGAAATTACATACTCCTCTACAACATTTCCGCCGATGATATGCTCATCAATGATACGCTCGATCTTCGCTTTATCTAAGCCTACATACATTGTATGACCTGGTTCAACTAACATGATTGGACCAGCATTACAACGATTCATACATGAAGTACGAATAGGTTGAACTGTTCCCATTATACCTTTTTGCATTAAAGTCTGTGCTAAAAACTGGAAAAGGTCTTGAGTTTGGGGATTAACGCACGAAGGCTTTGGCATCCCCGGAGGTGCTGCTTGTTCGCACTTAAAGATATAAAAAGCCGGTTGAGGAATTCCCATAAACTGTTCTCCGTCTAAAAATTTCACGAATTATAGCAAAATAAGTAAGATTATCTTTACATGTAAAGATTTAAAGCTTACATGTAAGCAATAATTCAACATAGTTTTACTAGAGAACACCTACTTTAAACGTAGCAACTCTCGCACGACTTCTCTATCATCAAAAGGCAAATACTCATCATAGATAATCTGATAAGACTCATCACCTTTTCCAAGAATAACGACAACCTCATCTGCACCTTGTTCACTCAACGCCATTTCAATAGCGCGTTTACGATTTGGTTCGACTACAACATTACTCTTATCTTCAATACCTGAAAGAATTTCGTCTATGATCACATCTGGATCTTCATGTCGAGGATTATCGCTCGTAACATAAATTTTTTTAGCCAAACTTGAAGCTATTTTACCCATAAGCGGGCGTTTAATAGGATCTCTGTCACCACCTGCGCCAAAGACAACTAGAAGTTCTTTCTCTTTTAAAGCATTGAGAACTTGAGCCATTCCATCGGGTGTATGAGCAAAATCCACGATGACATTAGGAACTTCACTTACTTGTTCCATTCTTCCGCTCACGCCTGCAAAGTTTTCTACAACATTTGCAATCTCTTCTAAAGTTTTATCACACACGAGATCAACAGCCGCCATCGCCGCAAGAAGATTGTAGAGATTGAAGAAACCATGCAGTGATGCTTGAAACGGAACAATATTCTGAAAATTCTGAATAATTCCGCTCGAGCCGTTATTTAATGAATACGCCATCAGTTTATAACTTGCAGAATTTTCTATCCCGTAAGTGTAAGTATTTTTGATATTAAAAGAGGCCTTTGGCTCATCTTTGTTTATCAGCTTTTTACTTTCATCTTGAAAAAAACTGTTTTTTACCATCGTATATTCAGCTAAACTCTTATGAAAGTCAAGATGATCTTGAGTGATATTTGTAAGAATTTTGAGGGCAAAATTAATCCCCTCGATACGTTTTTGAACGATCGCATGTGAGCTAACTTCCATCACAAAATATTCACATCCCTCGCGCACAGCCTGATAGATATGACGGTAAGTGTTTAATACACTTGGAGTTGTAAGTGTTTTACCCTCACCGATGTGATCGTTAAGAAAAAATCCACGAGTTCCCTGCATGGCCGCTTTATAACCTAAGTCTAAAAGGATAGAGTAGATGGCACTTGCAGTTGTTGTTTTACCGTTTGTGCCTGTAATCCCTATGATTTTGATACGGTCAAGTCCAAAAAGATAAGCAATATCTGCAACTTCTATAATAGAATGAGCATTATGATCAATCGCACTTTGCACATATTTTTCATTTTGTGAAGTTTTTACAAAAGCTGTTTGTTCATCACATTCCGCAGAGTTTTCAGTGACATATTTATAAGGTTGATTAGGAAGCTCTATTTTCAATACTGCTCGCTTTAGCTAAACGTTTCAACAGCTTTCTTAGTTCACTGTCGTTTGGATACACTGATAACGCACCTTCTAAATAAGTAAGCGCCATCTCCTTAAATCCGTGATTCATCAATCTTTCTAAAAAATCAACAAAATCCTCTTTTTCTGAAATGATAACTTTTGTTGAAAACATGATATTTTCAAAAACTTCTTTAAAATTATCATCCTCTTTTACCAAAGAGATAAAGTCTCCGTACAAAATACCATTTTCTTGCTCTAATCTCTCTTTTATTGGCTGAGAAAAGATAGTTTTGAGCTGATCAAGAGTACCATCAATTGATTCTAGTATCTCAGAAAGCACAACATCTGCTTCATCTTTATTCTCATTTTTAAGCACTGTATAGTAGTCAAAAAGTGCTTCCGCCCCATCTTCGCCACTCATAGCCATTTCTGCTAAAATCGCACCATTATATGCTTCTTTAGAGTCTGGATAATCATGTAACACCTCTGCAAAGTGTCTAAGAGCTATGTCATATTCTGACTTTATAAAGCTTTCATTTGCAAGAGAAAGAGTTTTGTATTTACTAATTTTACTCAAAAGCTTGTTCCTAATCTTATAAATTATCTATATCGTTTTCCATACCCATTGGTACATTTATAACAGTTATCTCTGGATGGATATCCATTCGAAGCTGTCTTTCTACGCCATATTTGAGCGTAGTTCCGCTACTTCCACATCCTACACACGCGCCGCGAAGCTGTACATAGACTGCAGAATTCTTCACTGTTAAAAAAGCTATATCTCCTCCATCAAGTGCAAGCGATGGACGAACTTTATCTATAACATTTTGAACTGGAACCATAAGTTCTTCATCTGTAAAAGGGATCATTTTAAACCTTATAATATTGTATGTAATACATAAAATATGAAAATATTGCTTAACAAGTAATAAAAGATATTACTTGTATTAATCTTTAAGCAGTTCTGAGCCAATGGAGATGATATCTGCCACATAAGATGGCTTTCTAGCACCTATAAGTACATAATCAATATTTTCATTATCAAGTAAAAACTTCAAAGCACAGTTTTGTAAAGATGCACCACACTCATTAAACTCATCTTTGAGTTGTACTCTTGTCTTTCTTGAACATTCGTATGCAACCATCTTACCGTATTCCTGTAAAAATAGATCTATTACATCAACTAAAGTAGCCTTATTCTCATCATCTAAGGGGGAGAGAAACTTTCTTACATGTGGAACTATTTGAGAGAATAAGAAGATATCATATTCACCTATCCAGCCATATTTGTGTTTGCTATCATCAAGTTGCGAGAAAAGATTAAACAGTGGCTTTAAAACTTTGTTATCTGTCAATTCTAAAAGCTCATTAAGATAATAATAGTACTCTCGTGGCTCTTCATAATCAGCAAGTCTATGCATTTGCGTCTCTTTTTGAGCGTTCAAAGGACGGTTTACCAACACGCGAAGTCCATTTTTCTTTGCCCACGCCGCACATCTAAGACCTTGAGTTTCTAACATGTTTATCGGTAGCTGTATAGTAGTAAAACTATGTTTTTTATTTCTCAGCTCTTTTGCGGCATCAGATGCCAATGTCAATAAATCTTCATAAGGCAAAAACTCTTCATCATTTGGATGCTTTGAAAAACTGTTTGAGCTAATTCCGTAGCTTTTTATTCTGCCAGTTCTCACTTCCTCTTCTAACGCTAAAAAAGCATCAAAGATTCTCTGAAACATTCCATCAAGTCTTTCTTCTTTGCTCATCCCTCGGTTAATCCCATCGAGAATATAATACTCAGGATTATGTAAAAGCAAACAATCAATACTTTCAACTTCTAGTCTTTGGATCGATACACTTATCTGATCTTTTATAAAACTTTGAGAGATAGAGTGGTAACAGTTTTCACTATATTCTACGACCTCTTCAAAAGCATTCTCTTGATGACGAGCTAAAGTCGAACCCTGAATATATCCCACTTTTGAGACTATTTCAACATCGCTTATCTCTTCGTCACTTAAGAGTTTCATTGTCTTAGCGATGGCTCGTTGTGCTTCACCATCCATATAATTTGTTGAAGTATCTATAAGTGTAATTCCGCTCTTAATTGCTTCACGAAGTGCTTCTAAATGTTTGGGGTTATGCTCGCTGATTCTGTATGTACCAAATCCAAAATGTGCCATGAAATTCTCTTTATAGTTAATTGAAATATCTAAATAACTATTTTATGTATAGATTTCAATTAATTTAATTTTTTTGTAGATGTAGAGTTTTTCGGGCAAAGCCCGAGAAGGATTGAATTAGTAAAATTATACTAATTCAATAAACGCCATAGATGTTGCATCACCACGACGAATACGAGTTCTTACTATACGAGTATATCCACCAGCACGTTCAACGTAACCAGGAGCTATTTCGTTTAGCAATTTCTTAGTAGCTTCTTTGTTTTGTAGAGCAGCAAATACAGCACGGTGAGCGTTAGAATCACCTTTACAAGCAGTTGTGATCAATTTTTCAACAAATGAACGAAGCTCTTTTGCTTTTGGTACGGTAGTTTCTATCTTACCATTTTCTATTAATGCAATACTTAAGTTTTTAAGAAGTGCTCCACGGTGAGCACTTGTTCTACCAAGTTTGCGGTATCCATGACGGTGTCTCATCTAAAATCCTCTTTAAGCTTATTCAGCTTCTATTTTCTTTTTTAATGAACTTACTAAATCATCAGAAAGATCTGTTCCAACTGCAAAACCGAATTCTTGCACTTTTTCTAAAATCTCTTCAAACGATTTTTTTCCTAAATTCTTAACATTTTTAAGATCATTTTCGCTCATCAATACGATCTCACCGATCATTTTGATGTTTGAACGATCCAAACAGTTAAAACTTCTAGCACTTAGCCCAAGTTCTTCAATACGTGAAGTCAATTTTTTAAGTTCAGCACTTTCTTCAGCACGTTCAATTGAAACTGGAGTTTTGATACTGATCTCACTGTTAAATACAGCAAGTTGTGCATACATAACCTCTAAAGAGTTTCTAAATGCGTCAACTGGAGTTATTTGACCGTCTGTAACTATGTTAAGTACAACTTTTTCAAAGTTTGGATTATCTTCTACCAAAACATTTTCTATTTTGTAAGTCGCTCTACGTACCGGAGTAAAGAATGCATCAAGAGCTATATAGCCCTCTTTGAGTTCATCTCTGATATCTTCACTTGGAACGTAACCAATACCTTGTTTAATAATGATGCTAAAGTTTAAAGTCGCATCTTCATTTAGCGTCGCTAAGAATGCGTCAGGTGTAACAACTTCTACTTCATCACTGTTAAGATCGCTACCTTTTATCTCGCACGGACCAACAAAACTGTAGTTCGCTTCAACAGAAGTTTCACCGTTTTTTAATTTAAAACGGATCCCTTTTAAGTTGATGATAAAATCTGAAATATCTTCAAGCATACCGCGCACAGAGTCAAACTCGTGCTTAGCGCCTTCGATTTTGATAGCTATCGGAGCATATCCAACAGAGCTGCTTAATAGGAAACGGCGAAGCGGGTGAGCTAAAGATACAGCATAACCCGTCTCGAATGGATAAGCGATAATATTCGCTTCGTTATCACTGATCTGCTCAACCACAAACTCTTGTGGAAGAAGCGGAGTAGTTTTTATCTTGTTCATTCTTAAACGCCTTTTTTATATATTATTATTTCGAGTAAAGCTCAACGATTAAACGTTCTTCTACCGGAATTATAACCTCTTCACGTTCTGGTAAACGAGTAAAGATTCCAAATACTTTATCAGCATCAATATCAACCCATGGAGCTAAACCAGTTTGGTTTGTTAACTCAATTGCGCGAACAACTTGTGGGTTTTTCTTGCTTTTTTCACGGATTTCAACTTTTTGACCTGGTTTAACAGCGTATGAAGGGATATCAACACGTTTTCCATCAACAAGAACGTGACCATGGTTTACCAATTGGCGTGCAAAACGACGAGTCGTTGCAAATCCCATACGGTAAAGAACATTGTCAAGACGAGTTTCTAAAAGTGTAACTAAGATCGAACCAGTGTTACCAGTACGACGGTTAGCTTCTTGAAATAATGCACGGAATTGTTTCTCAGAAACACCATACATGAATTTCGCTTTTTGTTTTTCGTTTAGTTGTAAACCATACTCAGATACTTTTTTACGACGTTGACCATGTTGTCCTGGACCGTAAGGACGTTTTTCTAATGCTGATTTACCAGCTAAACGACGCTCACCTTTAAGTGCCAAACTTACACCGAATCTACGCTCGATTTTTTCTACTGGACCTCTATATCTTGCCATCAGTAATCTCCTTAAACTCTACGACGTTTTGGTGCGCGACAACCGTTGTGTGGTAATGGTGTAACATCTTTCATGAATGTAACACGTATACCTTCGATAGCACCTACAGCTTTAACAGCCGTTTCACGACCTGAACCAGGACCTTGAACTCTAATACCAAGTTCTTTAATTCCATGGACTTTCGCTTTTTCAACTACTGATTCTACTGCTTGCTGAGCTGCAAACGGAGTAGATTTTTTAGAACCTTTAAAACCAAGGCTACCAGCAGAACTCCAAGCAATCATATTGCCCATTTCATCAGTAATCGTACAAAGAGTATTGTTAAATGATGCAGAAATGTGAATAACACCGCGTGCAATATTCTTTTTTATTACTTTTTTACGTATAGCTTTTCTTTTTGCCATTCTCTAATCCCTTACGCTGCGCCGACAGTTCTACGTTTACCCTTACGAGTACGCGCGTTTGTCTTAGTTTTTTGCCCACGACATGGAAGACCACGACGGTGACGTAGACCACGGTAAGAACCGAGTTCCATCAATGCTTTAATATCCATAGCAACTTGTTTACGAAGATCACCTTCAACTATGTGAGAATCACGAAGTTCTTTAGTGATAGCAGCTACATCTTCTGCGTCTAGTTCATGAACGCGTTTATCAGGATTGATACCTGTTGCTGTCAAAATTTGACGTGATTGAAATAGACCAATACCAAAAATGTATGTTAGTCCGTACTCTACGCGTTTTTTCTTAGGTAAGTCCACACCTGCGATACGTGCCATTCTTATCCTTGTCTTTGTTTATGTTTTGGGTCTTTACAGATTACTCTGACGATCCCTTTTCTTTTAACGACTTTACAATCGTCACACATCTTCTTTACTGAAGCGCGTACTTTCATTGAAAGCTCCTATATTTAAATCTTTGCCGCTTATGAGGTCTGGAAATTCCAGCCAATACTTGTGTCTAAACTCATCGTACAGATACAAACATTCACTTAATGTGTACAAAACAGCAAAGCGGACGCGCATTGTAGCAGAATTAATGTAAAATATTTATTAAACCAAATTTTGCTATAATTTGGCATTACATGTAAAGGCTTTACTTTGACACAAAATGAACATATGGTGATCGGTCGCATCAACACACTTCTTATAGACAGATACACATCTCCAGGACTTTATCTTCTCAGCGGTGATGGCGAAGATGTGCTTCTTCCAAACCAATACTACAATGAATCTATGAAAGTCGGTGATCTCTTGGATGTATTCGTTTATACGGACAGTGAAGATCGCATCGTTTGTACGACACTTCGTCCAACGGCTATGAGAGATGAATTTGGACTTTTTGAAGTTGTCGACACGACAAGAATTGGCGCGTTTGTAAACTGGGGACTTCCAAAAGACCTTTTTGTGCCAAAAGCTTTACAAAGACAACCCTTTGTCGTTGGAGATAAAAAACTTCTCCGCGTTGTTATAGATGAACAAACCGACAGAGTTATAGCAACACATAAGTTTGTAAAATACCTCGACAACAAACCCGAAGGTCTCTTTCGCAACTCCGCTGTTGAAGTGCTCATCTATGACGAATCTCCACTCGGATATAAATGTATCGTCAACAACAGCTACAATGGTCTCATCTACAGAAATGAAGTATTTGAAGTCTTACATGTAGGCGAAAAAAGAACTGGTTATGTGAAGATGATAAGAAAAGATGGCAACATCGATATTTCTCTTCAAAAAGTTGGAAGTGAGCGAAAAAAAGATTCAGCTGAACAAGTGCTTGATCTCATCAAAGAAAATGGTGGAAGTATGCCCTACAACTACAAAAGTGACGCGGAGCTTATAACTCAAGCTTTTGGTTTAAGTAAAAAAGCATTTAAAAGTTCTCTCACAACTTTGGCAGAGAAAAATCTTATCGAGATTAAAGATACGGGGATTTATTTAAAATAAATTCAAGTGTGTCTTCAACTTTTGCTCAACCGCGGCTAACTCTTCTTGCGTTAATGAAGTTAGTGTTTTAGACAGCTCTATTCTTGAGAGATCAAGTGTACATATTTCATTGATACATATTTCAGATTCCATCTCCAAAAAATCTCTTTTTGTTACAAACACGCGAAGTGAGCCTCCACTTATATTTGAAGTAAGTGGCAAAACACTCACCCCTTTAAAATCAACTTTGTCTATGTTCCTATTTGCCAAATCGTTTTGGATAATGAGTGCTGGACGTATTTTCTCAAATTCACTATTATATTTTTTGCCAAAATTCACTAAATAGATCTCACCTCTAAGCATGAAGATCCTCGATAATCTCTTCTCTTTCTAAAAACTCGTTGTAAGATTCTTTTGAAAGTGCTTTTTTATTTTCCATAAGATAAAGTTCGTCCTCTATAATTGTCTGAAATTTTTTATAAAGTTCATACGGCAAAACAACACTTTTGATAATATGTTGTTTTGCATCCTCTATAAATGTTATCTCTTGAGGCTTAGTTATATAAGAAGGTTTCTTTATCACATCACTTGAATTAATATAAAGCATACTATTCTCCAAATTTAAAATACTACTGTATTATACTATGATAAAATACAACAATCAAATTATTATGGAGAAACTCATGGCAAAGAAGAAAAAACCGACTATAGAACTCAGCAACAAAAATATCTCATTTACAAGAGAAGATAGAACATACAAACTCATCCGCTTTTATCAAAAAGAGATGACACTTGATACTATGGTTTACGAGGGTGAAGAAAAGATTGGACAACAAAAGAT
>JBBRBK010000046.1:0-15102 GCA_038205935.1 Campylobacterales bacterium | reverse complement strand
GGCTAGAAATGATCTTTGTCCTTGTGGAAGCGGTAAAAAGTATAAACAATGTTGTGGTGTGAGTGGTCCTAAAAAAGGTGTATTTGCATCTTGAGTACCAGTATTATTCCTTATCTTGTCAAGCGTTTTTTACGCTTTGACAAAGAACAGCCCTTTATCTTTCTTTCCGCTCTTTTAGCATTTCTAGGTATTACTCTTGGCGTCATGGTTCTTATCATTGCTATGGCCCTTATGAATGGTTTTGACAAAGAGTTTAAAAATAAACTTACTGTTATGAATTATCCTCTTACAATTCTTCCAAAATTTGATGGCTCTGTGAATGAAGAGCTATTATCAACACTTACAAATAAATTTCCAAATCTTGATTTTAGTCCCTTTGTTATGTCTTCTGTCATGACAAGAAGCGGTTCAACTTTAGAGGGTGGATATATCTTTGGCGTCGATTTTAAAGCAGAATCAAAAGTGAATAGCATATTTAAAAAAGCTGTTGAAAATAAAACTTATCCAAAATTTAGTGTTATCATCGGTAAGCCTCTTCAAGAAGAGTATCAGATTCAAAAAAATGATAAACTGATGTACATTTTTACGCAGGTTGAACCAGGTGGACTCTCTGTTACTCCAAAGATAAAAAGATTTACAGTGAGTGACTTTTTTGATTCAGGATTGATCGCTTATGATAAAGCGTACAGCTACACCGATATAGAATCTTTACAAAAGGTTCTCTCAGTTCCCTTAGATCGGTATGATGGTATTCATATCTATTCTCCTCATCCCGAAGAAGATATCAAAAAGATAGGAAAAATATTACCCGATACTGTCATAGTTAAAGGGTGGTGGCAAGATAATACAAACTTTTTTGCGGCACTTGCTTTAGAAAAAACATCACTTTTTATAGTACTGATGTTATTGATTCTTATCGCATCGATTAATATCATCTCTTCACTTCTTATGACAGTTATGAATAGACGCTCTGAAATCGCTCTTCTACTCTCACTTGGGGCTTCTAAGATAGAGATTAAAAAAGTATTTTTGTATCTTGGTATTGTTATAGGAATCGGTGGGATTTTAACCGGTGTTATTTTAGGACTAAGCGGTATTTGGATTTTGAGTACTTTTGATATCGTGCATCTTCCAAAAGATGTTTATCCGACAACGACACTTCCACTAGATCTAAGTTTACTTGACTTTGGTATCATCGTTTTCGGTGCTTTCTTTATCGTTATTCTTTCCTCTTACTATCCTGCTAAAAAAGCAAGTGAAGTTGACATCCTCACTGTTCTAAGAAACGAATAGAGCTTCTTTTTTTATTCTTCTTTACTACTCGGAGTAAATAACTCTACGGGTAGTAACAATGCTCTTTTAATGATGTTGAGCGGTGCAATAATCATATCTTTTGCTACTGTTGTACTAACCTCCGGATCATAAATACTTCCAGTAACTTTTAGCGATGTTGAAAGACTGTCTTTACCAAAAAGTATATAGCCAACGATAGGGATTTTGGATGCTTTAGATCCCAAATCTGTTTTCAAATTCATATCAAGATCTAGAGTATCAGTCCGTAGATTCATTGTGCCTTTTCCATAGATCTTGATCTCTTTAGATGTGAGGGATAGGTCACTTAAATCATATAACCCTTTTTTGGAAGTAAAACCAACATACATATTTTCTACATGTAAGCCTTTTTGAGAATAATCCGGCACGCTGAAAGTCACAAGAGACGGAACTGTGTTAACAAAGGCAAAAACATTATTTAAAGCCTTGTATTCTTTTAAAATTGTATTTTTGATCTCAATGATCCCTGAAAAGTCGTCAAATGCTCCATTGAATGTAAAAGAGAGTGCGCCTTTGGAAAACTTGGAAGTAGCAAACAGTTTTTCCATAAATAGATCATCGAAGTTTGATCCGTGAAGATAAAAGAGACCATATTTATTGAGAGTAAAACTTGCTTTACCTTTTTGATGTGTGAGTTGAGCGGTAATCTCTGAATTAGAATACTGTACATCTAAAGTGTCCGCAAGCATCCTTCTATCCTCTTTATAATATAGGTAGCTATTTTTTGCTTTTAACATTATGGGCATACCCTCTTTTGAATCTGTATTTATTTTATGTTCATCACTAAATTTTACAAATTCTGGAATATTAAAACCTATATTATCTGATTTGATTTTGATCTCTTTGTTTGCTATTTCCATTTGAAAATCATTATTAATTTTAAATTCTATTTTCTTAGGAGAATAGGAACCATTAAACATGTAGGTATCTAAAGGTTTATTCTCTTTTACAAGAAGTTTATATGGATATTTAAGCATTCCACTGAAAAATAAATTATCATCTTGGCTGGTAGAAGCAATAGTGAGACTCCCATTTGTAATATTGTAATCCTTAAATAATGGAATATTTTTGTAAATCTTGCTAAAATCTTCACATCTCAGTGCCCATAAATCATTCTCTTGTAAAATGAGTTTTGTATTATATTTATTCATAAAAATTTCAGTATTAGTATCTTTTTTACTAATGTTAAGAGTATATGTCTCATTTTTATTAAAAAAACTTTTTAAAAACTCATTTTTTAAATTAACTTTTTGTAAGACTATATTCCCCAAACTAGTATTTGTATCATAATCAAAAGCAAAATTAGAACTCAGCTGATCAGTAATATTGATGTTAGCATTAGCTATTTTTATTTTTCCCGTATCGAGGGTCAACTGCATTGGACTTAAGATCGCTTTATTATCTTTTATTTTTAGTGCAATTTTATTTGCTGCATTTATTTGTATTTTTTTATCATATTTGATAGAAACTGGAAGAATCGCTTGATCTAGTTTGATTGTCTTATATTGTAGTTTTGTGATATCAAGGTTGAGATTGGCAGTGAGTTTATCAAGATTGATATCACCCCATAGAAAGCCTGTAAGTTTATCTGATACAGAGACTTGGAATCTTGAGAGTTTTGCATAAAGTGTTTCTAAATTGACTTTCATATTGAAAGCATTCAATCTTACTTCATCGCCTTTATGATCAAAGAGAAGAGGGGAAACACTGATATTATCTTCTTTTGGTGTAATAAAATATGTAAGATGTGCTTTTGACTTATTTGGTTTTAAAAGGAGGCTGGCAAAATTCATTTTATTAATATCTATTTCTATTTTTCCTACACTCTTATTTGGATTAAGAGTTCCACTTACATTTGTATCTATACTGTCTTTATAAGAGAGTTTTAGTCTTTTAATATCTACTTGTGAACCTTTTAGAGTAACAAATCCATTTGAAGCATCAAGATTCATATTTCTATATAAAAATGTTCCTTGCCCAATTGTGAAGTTCCCATCTACCTGTGTATCTGAATTTTCAAGTTTTACAGAGATAAAAAGATTTGTATCTACTTTAGAGCTAGTTTGCATGAAGGGAATATTTACTTTGTATGTTTTTAAGAGATTTAAAACATCACTATCAAGCGAAAGCAGATCTTGAAGGTGTAAGGTCAATAAATATTTATCAGGATTAAAATCGATATCTGCATAACTATTGTTGAGATCTTGATTGTGAAATTTCCCATTTTTAGGGCGTATATGCAAAATTCCTTTCTCAAAAATGAGATTTGTGCTCGATGTGATAATGGGTGCTAATCTAGTATCAAAAGTATATTCCAAAGCATTAAAATCAGCATCTACATAGATATATTGCATTATCTCTTCAGGTTTGAGAAGATTTATACTTCCATATAAAGTTTTCAGATTTGTATCTTTGACTTTCGTAGCATCATATATCCACTTATTGATATCTTGAGGGATATTTAAAATTTTGACGATCTTGGGTAAATTATCGATACTCTTTTGAGACTCTGCAGTGTAAAAAAGCTTGTTGGTATTCATATACATGTAGAGTGTGAGATTTGCATCATGTAGAATCTCCATATGGAGTTTGCTTGTTATCTCTTCCTTAGTATTATCGATAATGGCTATACCATGAATATGAAACTGCTCTTTAGTGTCTTCAAATTGATTAATATAAACTATAGAACGATTCTTTTGTGCCTCTATTTTACATAAAGCTTTGATTTTACCAGACTTTATGGAAAGAAAACTATTTTCATCTATTTTATATCGAAATGAGATATTTGCGTCATTGATAGTAATCTTTTTAATATCAATTTCTTGTACTAGATCAGAGAATTCATACACATTTCGTAAAATATCAAAAGCATTTTTGAGCTTTTTTTGATAATTTAATTCTATTTTTTTCTTCTTAGATGTTTTTATTTCAATGCTTTGTGCTGTAACGATAAGTTTTTGATCCCATTTTATGTATAATTTCTCGATATTAAAAGATGAAAACTTTAAACTTTTAATTTCAATACCATTTACAATAGAAATGAAACTAATGAAAATAAATAAAAAAATAAATAAAAAAAAGCTTACTATAATTGAATGGAGCTTTGAGATTGCGCTGCTGATACTTATTTCGTTCATGTATTACCTAAATATGATTATTACAACCCCAAAAACGGTTTTGATACCAGGTGGCTCTATGAATAAGATTATAACACAGCTATCTGAACAAAACTATAGTGTTACGAGGGTTGATGCCGTTTTGATACGATTTTTTGGTAGGCCACAAAAAGGGCTTATTGATTTGAATGAAACTGTCATGACTCATGCCGACTTTTTATACAAACTAGCTACTACAAAACCTTCTATGGAAGATGTTACACTGATACCAGGTGAAACGACTTATATCTTCTTAAATCAACTCGCCGAAGAACTTCATTTAAATAGAGAGCTCTTGCAGAAAAATTATGATAAATATACCCATTATAAAGAGGGGCAATTTGTTCCAGATACCTATCGATTTTCTGTCGGTGTCAATGAAGAGACTCTTATTAAAACACTTTTAGAAAAATCAAATACAAAGATGATTGAGTATTCAAACAAGGTATTGGGAAAATATAATAAAGAAGAATGGTTTCGATATGTAACAATCGCTTCAGTCATTCAAAAAGAAGCAGGCTCCAAAGAAGAGATGCCCCTTGTGAGTTCTGTTATCTATAACCGTATAAAAGATGGTATGAAGCTCCAGATGGACGGAACGCTGAACTATGGAAAGTATTCACACGTTAAAATCACGCATCAAAGAATTGTAAATGATAAAAGTTCATACAATACGTATCTAAACAAAGGGTTGCCAGAATCTCCTGTATGTAATGTTGGTTTTGATGCAATAAAAGCAGCTATTTCTCCAGATAAAACATCATATCTCTATTTTGTAAAGGGAAAAGATGGGAAGCATATCTTTAGTTGTAACTATTCTACACACATAAAAAACATACATAATGCTACAAAATGAAACATAAAAAAAAGTTTGAGTGATCTTTTGTTCTCCTTATAGAATAGTTATAGTTGTTAGTGTATCATAAGAGATGTAAAAAATATGGCCTTTTTATACTTAAAATAACTTGTGTTTGCACAGGTTTACTTAAGTATATGATGCAAGGGCTGTAGGCAAACTATTTGAGGAGTCCATTAATGAATCAAGGAAAAAGAGTTGGTATTGTCGGCGCTGGAAATGTTGGTGCGACAGTAGCTTATTCACTTGCAATGCTAGGATCTTGTCACGAGATTATTTTAAGAGATAATAAAATTGACGTAGCTAAAGGGAAAGCTTTAGATATGAGTCAAGCAGCTTCAGCTGTCAGAAGTCATACAGTTGTTAAAGTAGCAGAGGATATGTCTGATCTTACAGATTGTGATGTTGTTGTTGTAACTGCTGGAAGCCCTCGTTTACCAGGGATGAGTCGTGACGATCTTTTGATGATCAATGCGAATATTACCAAAGAGGTTATAAAAGGGATCGCCCAATACTCTCCAAACGCTATTATCATCATGGTTTCCAATCCTCTCGATGCTATGACTTATGTAGCTCTCAAAGAGAGTGGCTTTGATAGAAGCAGAGTGATTGGCATGGCCGGTGTCTTAGACAGTTCAAGAATGGCTTCATTTATTCAAGAAAAACTTGGATATGGTGGAGGACAAATACGTGCTTCTGTTATGGGTGGACATGGTGATGATATGGTTCCACTTCCTCGCTATTCTACAGTTGCCGGTGTTCCTTTAACCGATGTTTTAAGTGATGCTGAGATTGAAGAAATCGTTGTGCGTACACGTCATGGCGGAGCAGAAATAGTCGGGTATCTTAAAACTGGTTCTGCATATTATGCACCTGCAAAGGCAACCGGTATTATGGTAGAAGCGATTCTTAAAGATACAAAACAGATCCATCCATGTGCCGTATATCTTGATGGTGAATATGGATATAGTGATGTTGTTTCTGGTGTACCTGTAATGCTTGGTGCAAACGGTGCTGAAAAAATCATTGAAGTAACTTTAAACGAGAAAGAAAAAGAGATGTTCGCAAAATCTTGTTCTTCTGTACAAACGCTTATTGATACACTCAATCAAAATAATTTTTTCCAAGGAGAGTAAGTTTTATGGCAACACGCATTGAAAAAGACACAATGGGAGCAATTGAAGTTCCGATAGATGCTTATTGGGCTGCACAGACACAGCGTTCTGTTGAGAATTTTAAAATTGGTGAAGAAAAGATGCCTTACGAGATTACTCGTGCATTTTCATTCTTGAAAAAAGCTGTAGCTCTTGTCAATAAAGACTTAGGCAAGCTTGATGCTAAAAAAGCGGATGCTATAGCACAAGCGGCGGATGATATGCTCTCAGGTAAGCTTGATGCTAACTATCCTTTAGTTGTATGGCAAACAGGTTCAGGCACACAGTCAAATATGAATAATAATGAAGTGTTGGCAAATCGTGCGACTGAGATCCTTGGCGGTGATTTTAGAGTTGAGAAGTTAGTGCATCCAAATGATGATGTAAATAAATCTCAAAGTTCAAATGATACGTATCCAACTGCTTTACATGTAGCCTCTGTTATCTCTGTAGAGGAGCGTTTACTTCCAGCGATAGCAAAGTTAAAAGCGACATTACAAGCAAAAAGCGAAGAGTTTAGCCATATCGTAAAAATCGGTCGTACTCACCTTCAAGATGCGACACCTTTAACACTTGGTCAAGAGATCAGCGGTTGGGTTGAGATGTTAAATAAATGTGAAAAAATGATTCAAGTTTCTTTAGAGCCAGTTCGTGAACTAGCACTTGGTGGAACAGCAGTTGGAACAGGACTCAACGCTCACCCAGAACTCGGTGAACGTGTTGCTAAAAAATTAAGTGAACTTACAGGTCATGATTTTATCACTGCTCCAAACAAATTTCATGCACTGACATCTCATGATGCTTTAGTTTTTTGTCATGGAGCCTTAAAAGCACTTTCAGCAGATATGATGAAAATAGCAAATGATGTAAGATGGTTAGCATCTGGTCCTCGCTGTGGTCTTGGAGAGATATCTATCCCTGAAAATGAGCCAGGTTCATCGATTATGCCTGGAAAAGTAAACCCTACACAAAGTGAAGCTGTAACAATGGTTACATGTCAAGTTATGGGAAATGATGCAACTATCGGTTTTGCAGCTAGCCAAGGGAATTTCGAGCTAAATGTCTTTAAGCCTGTTATCGCATACAATTTTTTACAATCATCAAGATTACTTGCTGATTCTATTATTTCATTTAATGACAATGCAGCAGTCGGTATTGAAGCAAATATTGATAAAATAGATCATTATTTGAATGATTCATTAATGCTTGTCACTGCATTAAACCCTTATATTGGATATGAAAATGCAGCAAAAATTGCAAAAACTGCTCATAAAAATGGAACAACCCTTAAAGAGGAATCAGTGAAGCTTGGTTTATTAACTCCAGAGGAGTTTGATAAATATGTTGTACCAGAAGATATGATAAGCCCAAAAGCATAATTAAATTTAAAAAGGAGAAGTAAATGAATATACATGAATATCAGGCAAAACAAATTTTTGCTAAATATGGCGTTCCGACACCAAGAGGCATCGTTGCAAATACACCAGATCAGGCAGTGAGAAATGCATCTGAACTGGGTGGAAAAATTTGGGTTGTTAAAGCGCAGATACATGCAGGTGGTCGAGGACTAGGCGGTGGTGTAAAACTGGCTCGTTCACTTGAAGAAGTAGGTCAATTTGCATCAGAGATTCTTGGAATGACTCTTGTCACACACCAAACAGGACCTGAGGGTAAACTTGTTCAAAAAGTTTACATAGAAGAGGGCGCTGATATTAAAGATGAGCTTTATCTTGGTGTTGTTCTTGACCGCGCACGTGAGATGCCAGTTATCATGGCTTCTACTCAAGGTGGTATGGAGATAGAAAATGTAGCTCATGATAATCCTGAAAAAATTATTAAAGTCGCAGTTGATCCAGCTATCGGTTTTCAAGGTTTTCATGGCCGTGAGTTAGTTTTTGGTCTTGGTATCACTGATCCAGTTGAACAAAAGAAATTTATCTCATTTGCATCTAAACTATATAAACTTTATATGGAAAATGATGCGGAGATGATCGAAATCAATCCTTTAATCAAAACTGCTTCTGGTGATTTTATGGCACTTGATGGAAAAATGGGATTTGATGATTCCGCACTTGGACGCCATCCTGAAATCGAAGATATGCGTGATATTTCTGAAGAAGATGCTGATGAGAGAGAGGCAAGTCGTTATGGTCTTTCATACATCTCTTTAGATGGTGAAATAGGTTGTATGGTAAATGGTGCCGGTCTTGCGATGGGCACAATGGATACAATCAATTATATGGGTGGAACACCTGCAAACTTCCTTGATGTTGGTGGTAAAGCGAATGCTGAGACAGTGGCAAAAGGTTTTGAAATCATTCTTAAAAATCCAAAAGTAAAAGCAATATTTGTTAATATTTTTGGTGGAATCGTAAGATGTGACCGTATTGCAAATGGTATTTTAGAAGCTACAAAAATGGTGAACGTGCATGTGCCCGTTATCGTTCGTCTTGATGGTACAAATGCAATTGAAGCTGCTGAAATATTAAGAAATGCAAACATACCAAATGTTATAGCAGCAGATGATTTAGCAGATGGTGCAGCTAAAGCAGTGCACGCAGCGAAAGGAGAATAATTTAAATGAGTATTTTAGTAAATAAAGACACAAAAGTTATCGTTCAAGGTTTTACAGGAAAAGAGGGTACTTTTCATGCTGAGCAATGTTTAGCGTATGGTACTAAAATTGTTGGCGGTGTTACACCAAATAAAGGTGGTCAAGTGCATCTTGGTCAGCCTGTGTTTAATACAGTTTCTGAAGCTGTAATGGCAACAGGTGCGACTGTAAGTATGATATTTGTTCCACCTGCTTTCGTTGCTGATGCTGTTATGGAGGCCGCTTCTGCTGGAATCGAACTCGCAGTAGTGATCACTGAGGGTGCTCCGGTTCGTGACATGCAAGCTGCAAAAGCGTATGCTACTAAGCACAATATGAAAACAATCGGGCCAAACTGTCCAGGGATCATTACTGCTGAAGAGTGTAAAATCGGGATTATGCCTGGCATGATTTTCAAAAAAGGAAATGTCGGTCTTATTTCTAAATCTGGAACATTGACTTATGAGGGTGCAAACCAAGTATGTAGAGAAGGCTTTGGTATTTCTACAGCTGTTGGTATTGGTGGAGATCCGATTATTGGTCTTTCATATAAAGAACTTCTTCCTCTTTTTGAAGCAGATCCAGAAACGCATGCAATTGTTATGATCGGTGAAATCGGTGGAGACTTAGAGATTCAAGCGGCTAAATTTATTAAAGAACACATCACAAAACCTGTCGTTGCATTTATTGCTGGTCAAACAGCTCCTGCTGGAAAACGTATGGGTCATGCTGGCGCTATCGTGAGTGGCGGTGCTGGAACAGCAAAAGAAAAGATGGAAGCACTTGAAGCTGCTGGAGTTAGAGTTGTAGTTTCTCCTGCAGAGATCGGTAAAGCAATCGCTGAAGTTTTAAGAAAAAAATAAAATGCTTCAAACTTTTGAGGTCAATAATATTAGATGTGGAGGTTGTGCAAATACAATCACCAAAGCTCTCGAATCAGAGGGTTTTTCGAGCATCGAAGTGGATCTCTCGTGCGAGCCTCGTAAGGTAACAGTAGATATCGTTGACGAGGCGTTGGTAGCACATTTTAAAGCAATTTTAAGAAACTTAGGCTATCCTTTAGTCAATGAGGAAAATGGTTTTATAGATTCAACCACTCTGAAGGCGAAGAGCGTAGTTTCTTGTGCTATTGGAAAATTTTCGGATAACAAAAAGAAAAATTAATTTAACTTGTAAAGAAGGAGAATATATGGCATCTGCTATGATTGAATACCCAGGTAATGTACCTGTATGGGTTAATACGGATAATTGTAAGGCATGTGATATTTGTGTATCTGTTTGTCCATCTGGCGTACTAGGTATGCGTTATGATTCTACATCAACACTTGGTGCGATGATCTCGGTAGATCATCCTGAAGCTTGTATTGGCTGTAATGAGTGCGAACTCACATGTCCGGATTTTGCTATTTATGTAGCTGATAAAAAAGAGTATAAGTTTGCTAAATTGACAGACGATGCAAAAGAACGTCAAGCTGCAATTGTTGCAAATAACTATATGTCACTTGATATACAAGGAGTTAAATAATGGCAACTAGAGAAGTTATATCAAATGGTAATGAATTGTCAGCATTAGCTGCAAAAGATGCGGGATGTAGATTTTTTGCTGGCTATCCAATTACGCCATCAAGTGAAGTAATGCACGAGATGTCTGACTTAATGCCAGAAGTCGGTGGTGTATGTATACAAATGGAAGATGAGATTGCTGGTGTTGCAGCTGCTATCGGTGCTGGTATGGCTGGGGTAAGAACAATGACTGCTACTTCGGGCCCTGGTATTTCACTTAAAGCTGAAAACCTAGGTCTTGCACAAATGACTGAAGTACCATTGGTTGTTGTAAATGTTATGCGTGGTGGTCCATCAACTGGTCTCCCAACTCGTGTATCTCAAGGTGACGTTAGACAAGCAAAAAACCCTTCACATGGAGATTATCGTTCAATCACTTTGTGTGCTGGTTCTTTAGCTGAATGTTATACAGAAACTGTAAGAGCATTCAACCTAGCAGATAGATTTATGCAGCCAGTATTTGTACTACTCGATGAAACAATCGGTCACATGCATGGAAAAGCTATACTTCCAACAGAAGAAGAAGTTGCAGCGGGTATCGTTCCTCGTAAAACTTTTGATGGAGCTCCTGAAGATTACCTTCCATATGGATGTGAACAAGATCAACCAGCGGTACTTAACCCAATGTTTAAAGGTTATAGATACCACTTTACTGGTCTTCACCATGATGGCAAAGGTTTCCCAACTGAAGAGATTGAAACTTGTCGTAAACTGATTCAACGTCTTGAAGACAAAGTTATGCTGCATACAGACGAGATAGAGTACAATGAAGAGTTTATGCTTGATGACATGACTGGTGCTGAGGGCGAAGTTCTTATTATCGCTTATGGTTCAGTTTCTCTTGCGGCAAAAGAAGCTATAAGACATTTAAGAGCAGCAGGTATCAAAGCAGGATTATTTCGTCCAATTACTTTATGGCCAAGTCCAGCTGAATCTATTAAAAAATATACAGATTTGATTAAAAATGTACTTTGTGTTGAATTAAATATTAGACAATACACAGAAGAGATAGAACGTGTTTCATGTAGGTTAGATTTAGAAGGTCTATATAAAGTTAATGGCCGTCCAATTTCTCCAAATGAAATCGTAAATAAAGTTAAAGAGGTATTCTAAGATGGCATTTAATTATGATAAGTATTTAAGACTTGAAAAAATGCCAACACTTTGGTGTTGGGGATGTGGTGATGGTGTTATTTTAAAAGCTTTCGTAAGAGCTATTGATAAACTTAACATCAACCCAGATGACGTCTGTGTTGTTTCTGGTATTGGATGTTCTGGAAGATTCTCTTCTTATGTAGATTTCAATACAGTTCATACAACTCACGGTAGAACAGTTGCGTTTGCTACTGGTATTAAACTTATGAATCCAGATAAATATGTTATTTGTGTTGCAGGTGATGGCGATGCTTTAGCAATTGGTGGTAATCATACGATTCACGGTTGTAGAAGAAATATTGATATTACTATGATTATTATCAATAACTTTATTTATGGTCTTACAAATTCTCAGACAAGCCCTACAACACCACAAGGGATGTGGACAGTTTCTCAAAAGTCTGGAAATATAGATCCAACTTTTAACGCAACAGATTTAGCAATTGCTTCAGGTGCATCATTTGTAGCACGTGAGACAATGCTTGATCCTAAAAAACTTGAAAAAGTTTTCGTTAAAGCACTTGAACATAGAGGTTTTGCTTTCTTGGATATTATGTCTAACTGTCATATTAACCTTGGTCGTAAAAATAAAATGGCATCAGCTATGGAAAACTTGGGCTGGATCGACAGTATTACTACTCCACTTAAAAAGTGGGAAGCACTTCCTGAAGAAGAAAAGCTTAACGTTTTCCCTACAGGTATCTTAAAAGAAGACAAAATAGTTCGCGAGTATTGTGATATGTACCAAGAAGTTATCGATTTCCATCAAGGTAAACGTAAAACGATTACTCAAGACGATTTTGCTAAAAAGATATAAGGAGACACAATGGCTAGAAATTTAATGAGATTTACAGGTGTTGGCGGACAAGGTGTTCTTCTTGCAGGTGAGATTTTTGCAGCAGCAAAAATTAAAGCCGGTGGAGAAGGTTTAAAAACTGCAACATATACATCGCAAGTTCGTGGTGGACCAACTGTTGTTGATATTACTCTCGATGATGAAGAAATTTTTTACCCTTATGCAAATGAGGGTGAAATTGATTTTATGCTTTCTGTTGCACAAGTTAGCTATAACTCATTTAAAAGTGGAGTTACACCTGGTGGAACGATCGTTGTTGATCCTAACCTTGTTCATCCATCAGACGAAGATAGAAAAATATGGAAAATCTATGAGATTCCAATTATTACAATAGCAAAAGAAGAAGTTGGTAATGTTATTACTCAATCTGTTGTTGCTCTTGCAATTGCAAATACTATGCAAAATGCTATTGATAAAAAAATTCTTGTAGATACAATGCTTTCAAAAGTGCCTGCAAAAGTTCATGCTGCGAATTTAAAAGCATATGATCTTGGTGAAAAATATGCTAACGAAGCAATGGGTAAATAATATTACTTATTAAATCTTCAAAGTAGTTCCTACGAAGGAACTGCTTTTTTTATACTTTTATACTCTCCCAAAAAAAATCCACATGCTTTTCAAACTGACTTGATAAATTGGATGTCGAAAGATTATCTATTCGTAATAACGTTACATGTAAACGTAAGTAAAAGAGCGGGGCGATAAATTCATGTGCCATTATAATTGGATCAGAAGATCGAACAATCCCATTTTGCATTAGTGTGAAAAATATGCCAGAGAGCACCTTAATATTTTTATTATGAAACTCATTTAAAAAACCTTCTCTTAATGCTTGATTTTGTAAAAGCTCAATCATTAATATTCTAAACAAACTTTCTTGTGTTTTATCAAAAGTAACTAACTTATATTCCGTTACAAATTTTTGTAAAAATGATTTTGGATTACTGAGCTGAGTAGAAGTCAGAGCAGGGCTATCATCATTATTAAAAGGTGAATTAAAGATCTCCGATGCTACACAAAGAAAAATATCCTCTTTATTTTTAAAATGATTATACAGAGCACTCTCTCTAATACCAACCGCAGAAGCTATCTTTCTCACAGATGCATTTTTATATCCAAGCTCTGAAAACAGTTTCATCGAAGCATTAATGATCTTCTCTTTTGTAGATAACATTTTCTTTGAGTCCCTATTTTCAGGCATTGAAGCCTCCTTACATGTAAGCTATATGAACAAACGTTCTTAATTTTAAAATTATATATGAACAACTGTTAATATATTCTTATACGAAATAAGAACAGTTGTTCATATTCCAATCAAATATTAGACTTATCCTTTTTTAGTTATTATTTCGCAGGTACAACGAGTTGATGCTTGAATCATTTCAAGAGGAAAGTCTGGGCTACCGTAAGACAGGGTTCCATTTAACGAATGGCCGCAGTAATGCGAGGGAAAGTGCAACAGAGAATAGACCGCCATTCTTAGGAATGGTAAGGGTGAAACGGCGGTGTAAGAGACCACCAGTATTTATAGTAATATAAGTAGCTTGTAAACCCAACCTGGTAGCAAGAAACAGATGGTTAGCGTCTTACAATGCTACTGTTTCGCTAGAGTTGATTTGTAAAAATCAAAGTAGATTAATATCACTATAACAAAACCCAGCTTACCGTTGTGCCTATAGTAAGATAAACCCTATTTATAGGGCTTTGAAAGACTCTTTCTTTTTGACTGTGACCGTATTGTGACCACCAAACAGCGAAAAATTAGAGCCTAAACTATTCAAATCCGCATCAATTACAGAAGCATAATGTTGTAAAGTAACCTTTGCAGTCGAATGACCAAGTAAACCAGCAAGCTCATTTAAACTCACTATTTTCTCTTTTAACATGATAGTTGCAAATGTGTGACGAGTAGCATATAAACGTAAACGTCGTACACCTGCATTCTCAGTTACATGTAACCATTGAGATCTTAACAAACTTGAATCATCTATATAATCAAACAAAAAAATATTATTTGTCTTAATAGACTTTACAGAATCCAAGATCTCTTTTGAATATGGAACTTTACGAATTGCATTTCCCGTTTTACCATTTCCAATGATACCTTTTGAGCGTGTACGTTTTATGTGAATGTATCCATCATCTTTAAAATCGCCTATCTGTAAACCTAGTATTTCGCCTGAACGCATACCCGTATTAAAAGCAATCAATAAATATGGTCTAATAATGCCATCAGCAACGCTGAGAATCTTATAAACCTCTTCACGACTATAATACTCGATAGGATATTTTATATCTGATTTAAGTGTGATATTAAGAGCAGGATTATTTTCCAAAACTCCATTATCTACAGCTAACTCAAATATCTCTTTTACACAACTCTTGTAAGAGTTTTTACTTTTACTTTTCATATTTAAAGAAGTGAGAAATTGCTTAAC
>JBBRBK010000045.1:0-15207 GCA_038205935.1 Campylobacterales bacterium | reverse complement strand
AGAGACAATGTTTACAGTATTATGAGTGTCTGGGGGTTAGCACTTGCTTATCGCAAATACAATCCAGACCATTGCCGCAGTTACTCTCTAGGTCAAAGTGTTGTCAAACTGATGCGAGGCCTGCTCGTGGCCATGATGCGTCAATCAGATAGAGTTGAGAAATTCAAGAATACGCTAAATCAAGGCGATGCCTTACATGCAAAGTATGGAACATCAACGGGGCTTGCAGTTGTTGGCGACCATGAATGGGGACATTTACAGCTTGACGCAACTTCGCTCTTTCTTCTTATGATGGCTCAGATGATCGCTTCAGGTTTACGACTAATCTACACTCTCGATGAAGTCAATTTTGTTCAAAATCTCGTTCACTATATCAGCCGGACTTACTGTACTCCCGATTATGGAATTTGGGAGCGTGGAAACAAGATAAACTCCGGTGGCACAGAGATCAACTGTAGCTCTGTGGGTATGGCAAAAGCGGCACTTGAAGCAATGAGCGGATTTAACCTGTATGGCAATGTTGCAAGTCAAGAAGCACTCATACATGTAGTGACAAGTGATATCGCCCGTTCACGCTTAACACTTCAAGGACTTTTACCGCGTGAATCCAACTCAAAAGAAACCGATGCCGCGCTTCTTAGCATCATCGGTTATCCTGCTTACGCTGTTGAAGATGAAGCCTTAGTAAACAAAACACTTTCCAAAATCATCAAAAAACTCTCAGGCCGTTATGGCTGTAAACGCTTTTTGCTCGATGGGCATCAAAGCAGTATCGAAGATCATTCACGTTTGCATTATGAACCATCAGAGCTACAAACATTTCAACATATAGAGTCCGAGTGGCCTCTCTTTTTTACCTATCTACTGCTTGATGCACATATGCGTGAAGATAGCGAAGCAATCATTCATTGGCGAGAAAAATTAGAACCTTTATTTATAGAGCGCGAGGGAGTGAAATTACTCCCTGAACTCTACATCGTTCCAAAAGAGCTCATCGATGCCGAAAAAGAAAATCCCTCTTCTCAAGAACGAATTGCAAATGAAAATCTTCCTCTTGTTTGGGCACAAAGTCTCTTTATGCTCTCCGATATGATCCAAGATGGACTTCTTCGCCCTAGCGACATCGATCCTCTGCGCCGTCGTGAGCGAATAGGTCAAAAACGAACTACACACCCACTTGTATGCATCTTGGCACAAAACGAAAGTGTCAAACAACAGCTCCTCGATCTTGGAATCATGAGCGAAACTATAAAAGAACTGAAACCTCTGCAGATCATGCACGCATCAATGCTTTCACTCGCGCATACCCAGCTTGGAAGAAACGATAAATTAGGGCTCAGTGGAAAACCTTTGTTGGCAGCTAGAACCATCACAACAGCAAGGCTATATGTCCTTTGTCATGAAGAGATTCTCTTTCTTCCCTACTATTTCAATCCAAGAGGTTTTTATTTCAGCTATGACAATACTCTCCTTGTTGAGAGGTTTCGCTCATCTTTGAAGTTTTTGACGACGCATTGGGATCAGCCAGGACAGCCGATATTGCCATTTTTAGTGAGAGAGGATATGCTTCAAGAGGGAAGAAATAAAGAAGTTCTTAGACTCTTACATGAATTTCAAAACGGATCGTGTAATTCTATGACCATAAAACTCGGTCCTCTTCGACAGCTTTTAAGTACTGCAAGTGTTGAGCGAATTGATGATATGCATGGACTAAACTTAAATGATCTTCATAGTGAAGTCCAAGAAGCTGATACACTTTATGAATCAGCGGCATTGGCGCTTGACTGGACAAATGTCCGTCTCATGGCCGAAGCTCTTGGAAAATATGATGATCGTCTTGAAGATGCTCTTCTTGATATTATCATCCATCAAAAACGTCTTGCTGTAGGGCGTGCTTATAGTGAAAATGCGACATTGTCAAAACCTTATGAAAGTTCTGCCATCGTAAAAATCATCAATGAATCTTGCGGTAATAACCGTGCAGAGGGAATATTGACACAAGAAGTTATCATGCATCTTGGACATCTTATCCGAACAGAACCTCAGCTTTTTAAAGATATGATCACTTTGCGTACTTGGTATTTTGTGCAACTTCTTGTAGGACGTATTAGCCGAGAGGAAAATCTTCCTATAGGAGATGCGTATGAGCGACTACTAAGCTTAGCGCCACATGATATTTTTAATCGTATCCGCTCAATTTTAAAGTCCTTTACACATGAAATATCAGAGTTAATTCATCAAGAAAACTTACATAGTTCAGGAACTTCACCACTTAGTGAACTTACGATGAGTTCTTCAAGTGATGAGCATAATACAATTGAGGATTGGAATGAGTGGAGAAGACATGAGGGGATGCTCAGTCGTCTTTCACCTCATTTTTATAAAGACGTCTGGCATATGCTCCATCAATGTAATGCTTTGGTAATCGGAGATAAATACAACATTCAAAGTCGATTTGGTACAGAACACACACTTGCCTCCACCGCAGGAGAACAAAGTTTTTCTCGTAGTGTGGAAGATCTGCTTCAAAGTATAGAAGCACCTGAATACAGACAGTTAAACATCGAAGCGATTGAGAGTTTAACCAAACTGTTTAAGCAAAATCCAGATCTGCATATTGATGATGATATTATTTTAGATGTACTAATTGGATATGCTGTGAGAATGTTGTGGGAAAGTAAAAATGCCGCGTCAAATTATGATGAATCACGAAGAGAAGCTTGGGAAGAGTTTTATCACTCCTCTTTAGAAGTAACAAATGAGCAGTTTATCAATGCATTTATCTATTTATCATCCCCAAAGTAAAGGAATTTTTATGATATTAGCCGGAGATATTGGTGGAACAAAAACAAATCTTGCGCTTTATAAGATTACAGAAAAAGAAGTTTTTCTTGAAGTCCAGCATCAATTTGTGAGTCAAAATTATGCAAGTTTTTCTGATGTGATCAATGAATTTTTAGAAAAAATTCCAGATAGAGAGATTACAACTGCCTGCTTAGCGATCGCAGGACCAATCATCGATGGAAGATGCGCTACCACAAATCTTCCGTGGGAAATAGCAGCTAGTGATCTTCAAAAAGTTTTAAAAACTAAGAGCGTTTATCTTCTCAACGATTTAGAAGCAACCGCGTATGGTATGCTCTATCTTCACGATGATGAGTTTATCAATCTAAACCCTAATGCGGAAACCAAAAAAGGTAATTGCGCTGTGATAGCCGCTGGAACAGGCCTTGGAGAAGCGATGCTTTATTTTGATGGACTAAGCTATCACCCTATCGGCTCAGAAGGTGGTCACTGCGATTTTGCACCGTTAACGCATCAGCAAGATGCACTTTTACTTTGGCTAAGAGAACATTATCCCTTACATGTAAGCTATGAGCGCATTCTTTCGGGGCCTGGGATTGCCAATATCTATGATTTTCTAGTGGCTTCAGAGTTTGCCAAAGAACCAGACTCGATTACAAAAATGAACTCCAATCAAGATAAGAGCGTGCTTATCAGCCAGTATGCCTTAGAAAAGAATGATCCACTTTGTGTTGAAACTTTACGTTTATTTGTCGAGATTTATGGAGCTGAGGCTGGAAATATAGCACTAAAATCTCTCTCTTTGGGAGGAGTTTATATCGGAGGCGGCATTGCTCCAAAAATCTTGCCTTTTATGCAAAGTGAGACATTTATCAATGCATTTTTCGCCAAAGGACGCTTTTCGCAGATGTTGCAACAGATGCCGATCAAGCTTTCACTCAATCCCGAGACTGCGATGCTCGGTTCAGCTCATTATGCAAAAAATCAACATAAAAATTGATGAAATTTTAATCGTTTTTTTATAGGCTATACTATGAAAAGCGATACAATGGTAAAAATTTATACAATAAAAGAGTCTTTATGAGTGAAATAGAAAATTTATGTGATGTTATTATTTTTGGTGGTCACGGAGATCTGGCTTTTCGTAAACTTATGCCCGCCCTTTATCATCTTTTTAACGATGGTTACCTCAATCATCAAAGCCGAATCATCTCCACTACACGCTCTTCTATGAGCCTTGATGAGCATAGTGAGCTTGTCAAAATAAAACTTCAGGAGTTTTTAGCCGAAGATGTATTTGATGAAGTAAAATTTGAAAACTTCAAAGCACATCTTATCGTCGTCCAACTCGATCTTGGAGATGAAACAAGCTACGGCACTCTTAAAAAAGTTCTTGATGAATTTCCTGATCGTGAGAGAATTAACTATCTTTCCACTTCACCTAGCTTTTTTGGAGCTGTTTGTAAGGCTTTAAACACTACGAAGCTCATCACAAAAAGTTCTCGTGTCGTCCTTGAAAAACCTATCGGAAGGGATCTTGCATCATCACGAGTTATCAATGTTGAAGTTTTAAAATATTTTAAAGAATCTCAAGTCTATCGCATCGATCATTACCTTGGAAAAGACACTGTTCAAAATATTATGGCACTACGCTTTTCCAACCGATTTTTTATGCCTTTATGGGATGCGAGCAATATCGACCACGTTCAAATAACCGTTTCTGAAAGTGTAGGAGTTGAGGGACGTTGGGGCTATTATGATGATTACGGCGCGATGCGTGATATGATCCAAAACCACTTAATGCAACTGCTGTGTCTTGTAGCTATGGAACCGCCATGTTCACTTGACGCGGACAGTGTTCGTGATGAAAAAGTGAAAGTCCTGAGATCACTACGCCATATGAGTGTTTCAGATATTGAGCAAAAAACAGTACGTGCCCAGTACGCAAAAGGCTCAAGTAACGGCGTAGCTGTTCCAGGTTATCGCGAGGGTGATGGGATGGCTGAGAGCACGACTGAAACTTATGCGGCTATTCGTGTCGATATCGATAACTGGCGCTGGAATGGTGTTCCATTTTATCTTCGCAGTGGCAAAAGATTGCGTAATCGAAACTCTGAGATCATTATCCAGTTCAAATCTGTGCCCTACTCTATTTTCGCCAACAAAGGACGCTGTATCTCGGACAATAAACTTGTTATTACGCTACAGCCAAAAGAGAGTATCCAACTTAAACTCATGAATAAAATTCCAGGTTTGAGTGAGCAAATGCGTCTACAACAAGTGGATCTAGAGCTCAATGCTCCGATGAACGAACCAAGAAAGCCTGAAGCGTATGAGAGACTGATGCTCGATGTTATCCGCAGTAATCCAACTCTTTTTATGCGCCTTGATGAAGTCGAAGCGGCATGGAAATGGGCAGATATCATTTTAAACGGCTGGAAAGAGAATATCGTGTCAATGAAAAGCTATAGTGCAGGAACTGATGGACCCACCGCCGCAGTCGAACTCGTTGCACGAGATGGTAGAAGCTGGCATGAGTAACATCCATTTTCATGAGTTTAAAAATGACAATGAGCTTGCTTTAAAACTAGCTCAGGTCATCGCCGAAGACCTCACTTGTGCCATCAAACAGAAAGGGAGTGCAGCACTTCTTGTTTCAGGCGGGATAACGCCGCTCAAACTTTTTTCTGCACTTAGTTCTGTGGAGATTGATTGGGAAAATGTTCACATCGGTCTTTGTGATGAGCGATGGGTATCTCCTAGTCATAATGAGAGTAACGAGAAACTTATACGTGAAACGCTCCTGCAAAATTATGCTTCAAAAGCTACATTTGTTGGAATGTTTATAGATGGAAAAGATGCTTTACATGTAGAGAGTGAATGTTCAAAAAATATGAAATCTTCACTTACCCCTTTTGATGTCATTGTTTTAGGAATGGGAAATGATGCGCACACAGCTTCGCTTTTTCCAAATAATCCAAGACTAAGTGAAGCTTATGATTTTTTGCGTGAAGATATTTGTATAGCTATAGAACCAACAACTGCTCCTCACATGCGCATGAGTCTTACTTTAAAAGCTATCCTCTCAAGCAGTAAAATCTATCTCCATTTTCAGGGAGATTCAAAATTAAAAGTTTATAATGAGGCGATGGAAGGCGATGATATTTTTGCTATGCCAATTCGCTCTATTTTAAAACAACACACTAAAGAGATCGAGGTATATTTCGCATGAATGAGATCATCCAACGAGTAACAGCTCAGATACAAGAACGTTCTTTTAAAAGCCGCAGCATCTATCTTCAGCGGATACGCAATGCCAAAGGTCACGGAGTCAATAGAAAAAAACTCGGTTGTAGCAATCTCGCACATGCGATGGCACCGATGGACGCTGAAGATAAATCTTCACTCGCGGCTCTCATCACGCCAAACATCGCCATCGTCACCGCTTACAACGATATGCTCTCAGCGCATGAACCTTACAAACTCTACCCCGCGCTCATTAAACGAACACTTCACGACGCAGGAGCAACGGCTCAAGTAGCCGGAGGAGTACCAGCGATGTGTGATGGTGTTACCCAGTCTCAACCGGGAATGGAACTCAGCCTCTTTAGCCGTGATAATATCGCTATGGGAACGGCAATTGCACTCTCGCATAACGTTTACGATGGAGCGCTTTATCTTGGAGTCTGCGATAAAATCGTTCCAGGCCTTATGATAGGTGCGCTCTCCTTTGGACATCTTCCAGCGCTCTTTGTTCCAGCAGGCCCAATGCCCTCAGGCATCAGCAACTCAGAAAAAGCCAAAATCCGTCAAGAGTTTGCCAAAGGCAATGTCAGCGAAGCAGATCTTTTAAAAGCCGAATCCGCGTCGTACCATAGTAGTGGTACATGTACCTTTTACGGCACTGCAAACTCAAATCAAATGCTACTTGAAATGATGGGATTACAGCTTCCCAACAGCTCTTTTGTCAACACCAATACACCTCTTCGTGAAGCGCTCACAGCAGAAGCTGCAAAGCAAATTTTAACGATGACAGAAATCTCAGGCAACTATCTTCCTATCGGTGAAGTGATCGATGAGAAAAGCTTTGTCAATGCCATCATCGGACTTATGGCAACGGGTGGATCGACAAATCACACTATTCACCTCATCGCAATGGCAAGAGCCGCTGGTATTATCCTTACATGGGATGATTTTGATCAGATCTCAAAAGTGATTCCCCTGCTTTGTCGTATGTATCCAAACGGACAAGCTGATGTGAATGCATTTCGTGAAGCTGGTGGCATGAGTGTTGTAATTCATCAGCTTTTAAATGCTGGACTCGCACATAACGATGTGCAGACTATCATGGGTAAAGGGCTTGATCGCTATGTCGTAGAGCCATCGTTACTTGATGGAAAACTTCATTTTGAAACAGGCGCGAAAGTCTCTCGAGATATCAGTGTGGTTTCAAGCACTGATACACCTTATAGCCACGAAGGCGGTCTAAAACTTCTTAACGGTAACATCGGACGAAGTGTTATAAAAACCTCAGCACTCAAAGATGAACATCTCATCATTGAAGCTAAAGCGCTAGTTTTTGAAAGTCAAGAATCCCTTCAAGAAGCATTTAAAAAAGGTGACCTAAATAAAGATTTTATCGCTGTAGTACGCTTTCAAGGTCCAAAAGCCAACGGAATGCCAGAGCTTCATGGTCTCATGCCGCCACTTGGAGTATTGCAAGAAAAAGGTTATAAGGTCGCTATTGTGACAGATGGGCGCATGTCGGGTGCATCTGGAAAAGTTCCCTCAGCCATTCATATGACTCCAGAAGCGCTTGATGGTGGCGTGCTTGGTATCATAGAAAATGGTGATATGATTCGTTTTGATGTTAACAATGGTAACGTAGAGCTTTTAGTTGATGAAACAGTACTTTCAAGGCGCCTTACATGTAAGCCTGATCTCTCTGCAAATCGTCATGGTTTTGGACGTGAACTTTTTGTTAGCATCCGAAACTCCATCAACAGCGCCGAAAAAGGGGCTTGTGTTTTTGATATTACAGGAGAAGAAAGAGCATGAATGCTTATGATGTCATGAAAATATCCCCGATCGTACCAGTAATCGCCATCGATAATGTAGAAGATGCACTTCCTCTTGCTCTCGCACTTCTTAAGGGTGGCATCCGCCTTATGGAAATCACTTTACGCACCCAAGCAGGACTTAAAGCGATAGAAATCATCTCAAAAGAGCTCCCGCAAATGGCTGTAGGTGCAGGAACTGTTATCAATTTTGAAGGATTTAAAAAAGCTGTAGAACATGGTGCGCAGTTTGTTTTTAGTCCTGGCATCAACACTGAACTGATGGATATATCCAAAACTCTAAATATCCCTCTTATTCCCGGTGTCGCAACTGCGAGCGATGTGATGATGGCACAAAACGGCGGTTTTTTTCACTGTAAACTTTTTCCAGCAACAGCCGTTGGTGGCATTGAAACACTCAAAGCCTTTAGTGGTCCATTTGCTGATATGCGATTTTGTCCAACAGGTGGGATCAATCTTGGCAATGTCAAAGAGTTTTTAGCTCTGCCAAATGTCTTATGTGTAGGAGGAAGCTGGATCGTACCAAAGTCTGCGATAGAGAAAAAAGATTTCGCTTCTATCACTCATTTGTGTCAAGAAGCACTGACTTTAATCCATCAATAATAAAAAGCTCTCTGCCTCATTGATATATAAATATCTATTCATTTTATTCCTGAGATGAAAGAGATTTTAGCATTTATTACACTTATCACTTGCCAATTCTAAAATCAATTGGCATTATATAAATTTAAGAGAGAAATGTTTATAACTATTTTATATGCTATACTAGATTGTTACAATAAAAAAGGAGTCACAATGAAACGTTTTCTTATAACAGCGGCAATTGCCATTGCATCTTTTACTACCACAGTGTCGGCTGCTGATGTTGGAGTTTCCCTTAGCATTGGTCAGCCGGGTTTCTACGGACAACTGAACATCGGTGACTATCCACAGCCAAGAGTAATCTACGCTCAACCAATGGTCATTGATCGTGGAGTCTCAAGAAACAGGGCGCCAATCTATCTACGTGTTCCGCCATATCAGTCCAGGCATTGGAATAAATACTGTCACAGATATAATGCCTGCCATCAACGGGTTTTATTTGTACACGATGACTGGTACCGAAATGAATATGTTCCTCGTTACCAAGAAAGACATCATGATCGTGGGCATGACCGCAGAGATGATCGTAGAGACGACCACAGAGGGAATGACCATGGCAACCAAAAACATGATGACAGAGGCCACAGGGACGATCACTAAGACATTCTCCTAACACTTTTTCAACACACGTAGTTCTACTTACACCCTATTGCAATGGGGTGTAATCTTCTCTTATCTCACTTTCCTTCTTTAATGTATTCAGGTTTATAACAAAAGGATTACAAATAATAAGTTATACCGATGTACATACATGTGACGTTTACAAAGTATGCTAGATTTATATCAAGACAGCAAAAACAACGAGTAAAGTTCTTAAATAATTTGAGTATTAAAGATATAAAAAAGTGCAAAGAAACTGAAAAATATTTTTTTTATAAGTCTTAAAATAGTGTATTTTAGGGAGGTGGTGGGTTCTCAGGGACTCGAACCCTGGACCGCTCGGTTATGAGCCGAGAGCTCTAACCAGCTGAGCTAAAAACCCTCCATGCAAACATGTCAGACACGTTTGAGGTTGAAATTATACTTAATATTTATTAAAAAAAATTGAAAGTGTGTGAATTTACACAAAACTCTTCGTACCACGCCCATCATAAGAGTCTTTGAACCTAAATGCTATTAAATTTTCCATAACAGCAAAAAGAATAATAAAGTTTAAAAAACTACTTCCGCCATAACTAAACATCGGTAGCGGAACCCCAACAACTGGGGCAAGTCCCATCGTCATAGCAATATTCACGCTCATATAGACGAATATCATCAAACCAATGGCCGAGGCAACAACTTTTATATAATAGTCATTATGATAGATACTTAAAGTAACGAGATGCAAGATTAAAATCACATAAACAGTGATCAAAAACAGAGCTCCTAAAAAGCCTGTTCTCTCAACCACATAAGCAAAAATAAAATCACTCGTTGCTATAGGCAAGAATTTCATCTGCGTCTGCGTGGCATCATCTTTATGTTTTCCAGTCCAGCCACCAGATCCTATTGCAATGATGGACTGCTGAACGTGATAGGAAGGTTTTTCACCCACAAAGTCCAGAAGTCTCTGTTTTTGATAATCATGTAGTACTTGAGTGTACGCTAAAGGAAAGATAACAAACATTGCCACCAGCATACTTGCCCAGATTTTCCAATGTACTCCCACTAGAAATAAAACTCCATATCCTATCAGTACTAACACAAGAGCCGTACCAAGGTCTGGTTCTTTAACAATGAGAACAAACGGAAGCATAATATACATGGATATCTTCAAAAAATCTTTGATTCTATACCCATCTGGTGGAGGTGGAGATCTACTGATAAGATATGCAAGCATCAAGATAAGAGCGGGTTTTACGAATTCTGAGGGTTGGATTGTTGCATTGATAAGAGGAATATCGATCCAGCGTTTTGCACCAAGACGGGAATGACCAATAAATTCAACTCCAAGAAGCAAAATAATATTGATCCAATAAATAAGAGGAATGAGCCAGTTCATGCGTCTAATAGGAAGAAAAAAAACTCCTATAAAGGCAAGGAAGGAGAAAAAAACATAAGCTGTATGCTTTTGTGCAAGTGCGGGAACAACTTCACCTATGAGCCAATGTGAAATAAATATAAGTGGCATAATAAAGATAATGGTAATAAAATCAAATTGTGCTAAAATTCGCCTATCAATTCTCCACAAATTACACAACTCCTAAAAAAAATTATGAGATTGTAACATAACAAAGGTCGTAATTAACTAATGAACACTCAAACCTATACAATTCAAAATGAACAAAGATTAGACAGTTTTTTGACAGAACAGATCGGTCAAACTCGCTCTCAAATAGTCCAACTCATCAAACAAAATGCTGTCAGCGTTGATGGAAAGATCTTGGCACGTCCAGGTGTCAAGCTAAAGGTAGATCAGCAAGTAACCGTTATTTTCCCAGAGGCTAAAGAAACGCGTCCTCAAAAAATAGATTTTGATGTAGAAATTCTTTATGAAGATGATGATCTACTTGTTATAAATAAACCCTCAGGCCTTACTGTTCACCCTGCCCCAAGTGTAAAAGAACCTACACTTGTAGACTGGCTTAAACATAGAGGTATCAGACTCTCAACCATAAGCGGTGAAGAGCGTCACGGTATTGTCCACAGACTTGATAAAGGTACTAGCGGAGCGATGGTTATCGCTAAAACAAATGAAGCTCATGAAGCTCTCTCTTTACAACTTCAAGATAAAACAATGGGAAGATATTATCTTGCTATTTCAACTCCTCCGCTTAAAGATGATATTACCGTTGTCGAGGGATCTATTGCTAGAAGTTCTCACAACCGCCTTAAAATGGCAATTCTTTCACATGGAAAATCTGCAAAAACCGAGTTCAAAAAGACACTTTTAAGTCTTGATGAAAGCTGTGAATTGCTTACATGTAAGCTTTTTACAGGTAGAACACATCAGATACGTGTTCACTTAGAAAAACTCAATCGTCATATTATCGGTGATCATTTGTATGGCACTAAAGAGAAAAAAGAGAAATCGGAACATATTTTGCTACATGCCTATTTATTGTACTTTATCCATCCGACCACGAAAAAGACGGAGTCTTTCATCGCTCCATTAGATAAAGATATGTTACAATTTATAGAGAAAAACTTTGATATGGAGAATTTTAATGAAACTATTAAACCTGATAACATTAAGCTCGGTTTTAGCGCTTCTTCTGAGCGGATGTAACGGTTCAACACCAACACCACCTGAAGATGCGATAGACACCACTTTACCTGTGATCTCCCTCAACGGGCACATGGAAGACATGAAGTCTATTGCATTTGAGTGGAAAGATGTGAAAGATCCAAGAGTAGCTGGAATATATGTTTATAGAAATGATCCGCAAAAAGATGATACACAAATCAGCAGATATGCAACAGTTGATAACCGTTTTGCAACACATTATGAAGATAATAGTGTCGTTCCAAATACAAAATATCAATATTTTTTCACAACATTTTCAGATAAAGCGCAAAGCCAAAAATCAGAAACTCTCACAGTCAGTACACTGCCCGTACTTCCATCTGTTGCGTGGATAGATAGCATTCAAAATATGCCAAGAAGTGTAAAAATACTTTGGAGACCACATACAAATTCAAGAGTAAGCGGTTATATTCTGGAGCGAAAATCCCTTAAAGATGATGATTTCAAAGATGTTGCACATATTGATGGAAGATTACATGCAGAGTATATTGATACAAAATTGGCTGATGGCCAGATCTACAAATATAGAATCAGATCTGTTACATTTGACAATATCGAGTCAACACCTAGCCAAGTTGTCCAAGCCGTAACAAAGCAACTTCCACCCGACATCCAAGGACTCACAGTCACAAACAATCTTCCTAAAAAGATCAAGCTCTCTTGGCAACCATCTACTGTAAGTGATTTTTCTTATTACAAACTTTACAGAGGTGAAAGCGCAACTGGTGTTTTAGAATATCATGGGAAACTTATAACGAACAATTTTACAGATGATGTACAAGATGACGGGAAACAGTATTTTTACCGTGTGACTGCTGTTGATAAAGATGGATTGGAAAGTGATACGACTACACCTGCCCTTCAGGGAATCACACTTATAAAACCAAAAACACCTGACATGATGGAAGCAAAAATTGTAAATAATAAAGCTGAACTCAGATGGATCAGCAGTGATCGAAGAATTAAAAGTTATACCCTTATCAAAACAGCAAGACAGGGCTGGTTTAACTCTAACGTAGATGAGATAAGAGGGATTACAGATACAAGATTCACTGATCCTAATATCTATGCTGGAACAGTTTACAAATACCAAGTTATGGGTGTAGATGAGTATAATATTTCTTCAGAACCAAGTATCGAAGCAACTATCTCATCAGACGCACTTCCTCTTCAAGGGGAACAAAAAAGAGTACTACAAAATAATTTGCAAAATACGCAAGTAAGCAAACCAATTGTAAGTACTCCAACACCTGTTCCTGAACCGGTAAAAAGCACAATAGAAGCTGCACCAGATCTAGACACAGGTTCTCTCTAATATGCCTCACTTACATGTAAACAGTTTTAAGAAAATAGATTTCCCTTCATCTGAGGGGAAAGTTACATTTAATTTTCTAGCCAAAAACCTCAAACATACAGAAGAACAGCTTGTATGCGTAAATATAGAAGGAACAGAATTTTTTCTGCTTTCAATTGAGGAGGAAGGAAGAAGCCTTCTTAAAGCCGACAAACTTTCACGTCCCTCTTCTACGTATTTGGTACATCAAGCGCTTTTATCTTATGCAAAAGTTTCTCAAATGGAAGTTCTCTCTTCCAATGTAGTAGATGGCAAACCAAATATGCACCTTGAGAGCATCACAGCACTCAAAGATATAGAATACTTTGCTAAAAATTTCCCAACTGATAAAGAAGTTCATATTGAAGTTGGATTTGGTTCGGGAAGACATATCCTTCACCAAGCTAAAAATAATCCTGATATTCTTTTTATCGGTATCGAGATTCATCGTCCATCAATAGAGCAAGTTTTAAAGCAGATTAGTATCCAAAATCTTGAAAATCTACTTATCTTGGATTATGATGCGAGACTCTTTTTAGAACAAGTCCCATCAAATATAGTTGGAAAAATCTATGTCCATTTTCCAGTTCCTTGGGATAAAAAACCGCATCGCCGTGTTATCTCTAAAAAGTTCCTTGATGAAGCCACGCGTGTTTTAAAAGTGGGTGGACAGCTAGAACTCAGAACCGACAGTGAAAATTATTATGCTTTTTCCTACGAGACTTTTATCTCAAGAACGAAGGTCAAATTGCAGATAAATAAAAACCAAGATATCGCAATAGTCAGTAAATACGAAGACAGATGGCGCAAGATGGAAAAAAATATCTATGATATCACGATGATTAATGATGAGATGAGTGAACCATTACATGTAAGCGATACTTTTGATTTTATTGACATATCTGCAACAGCTGAAACACTCGATAATCTCAATGGAATCATAAAAAAATTCGATGATGGATTTATTCATATCGAAAGAGTATATAATGTCGAAAATAAAAATATGATGGTTTTTAGAATATCAATGGGAAGTTTTGATAGACCGGAACATCTTTATGCTATTTTAGATGGCGACCAAACAAGATATTTTCCAAAATCGCCTCTTCGTTCATCTGCAAATTTAGTAGCCCACAAAATTTTAAATGAGATGTTACATGGATAAAGTGATCATAGCAGAAGAGTTAACTCTCTCGTATAACAAAGATGAGACTATCATCAATCAGGCAAATTTTTCCGTTGAGTCTGGCAGTTTTACCTTTATCACAGGTGCCAGCGGAAGTGGAAAATCCACACTTTTAAAGTCATTATATGGTGCGATAAAGCCAAAGCAAGGAAGTCTTATTGTTGGCGGAGCGCAAATCAAAAATATAAGCTCTAAAAAGCTCAACTTTCTAAGACAACACATAGGCATTGTTTTTCAAGATTATAAACTTATCAAAGAGTGGACGATCGAGAAAAATGTTATGTTACCTCTCATCATCGGCGGCTTTCAAAAAAGTGTCAGCGAACAACAGGTACACAAGCTTTTAAGTCATGTAAAACTCAACCACCAATCTGGAAAATACCCTCTTGAACTTAGTGGTGGCGAACAGCAACGCGTTGCGATGGCAAGAGCATTATCTCACAACCCCATTTTGATTTTAGCAGATGAACCAACTGGTAATCTTGATGATTATTCAGCAGAACTTATCTGGAACCTTCTTGAGGGCGCAAATACTCAGCTAAAAACAACTATTATAGTTGTCACACACCATATTCCTGAAAATATGAAAATACCGTACAAACATCTCCACATCGAATTTGGAACAATTTATGAAGTCACTTAAAAATCATTTTTCTCTTATCTTAGCACTATTCTCAATTCTGTTTGCCATTCAGATTTTCATTGTCAATGACAGAGCACTCGAAGCGTATGAGCAAAAACTTTCATCTGCTTACTCGATGATTGTCGTTTCAAATGCCGCTATTTCTAATGACACATTTAAAACGTACAGTTCAAATATTGAGAAAATTGACATCTTATCTGCGGATGAAATCATCACAAAACTACAAGAAAATATCAGTCAAAAAAATATTGAGCTGTTAAAACTCTCATTGCCAAAGTTTTACCGTATTCATCT
>JBBRBK010000044.1:0-15254 GCA_038205935.1 Campylobacterales bacterium | reverse complement strand
CGAGCAAACAAGACAAAATATTTATCTTGTCCTCTTTTTATCTATTCCATTTTTTGCGGTCATGATCTTTGTATTATCAAGAATCTTTTTAACACCACTGCGAGAATACATTGAGTTTCTTGATAGATTTATCAGAGATGCAACACATGAGCTCAACACTCCGATCTCTATTTTATCGATGAGTTTGGAGAGAATCGAGAAAAATGAACTCAGTGCTAAAAATGCTAAAGCATTTAGCAGGATGATAGTTGCTACAAGAACGATGTCGCATCTGTTTGATGATCTGAGTTTCATCATGCTTGCGCAAAAATCATCTGTATCCACACAAGTCAATGTCAAAGAGTTGGTTCTACAAAGAATCAGTTTTTTTCTTCCTCTTGCAGAAGCCAAACAGATTGAAGTGATAGAAGATCTTCAAGAGTGTGAACTCCTCGTCAATGAAGGTGATCTAAGCCGAATAATCGATAATCTTCTCTCCAATGCGATCAAATACAATAAAATCAACGGAAGATTAACAATCAAATTGGATACCAACATATTAAGCGTCGCAGATACAGGTATTGGATTTGATCCCACAAAGTCTAGTGAAATTTTCGGACGCTTTACTCGACTTGAGAGTGCAAATGGAGGGTTTGGTTTGGGTCTTAATATCGTTAAATCTCTTTGTGATTTGTATGAAATAGCTATAGATGTACAGACAAAGATTGATGCGGGAACGACTTTTACTCTTCTATGGAAAAGTTCACGAATAGTTCACACTTCATAGCTTATACTTTCGCCAACACAGAGATGTGAAACTCAAAAAACAAAAGGATTTACACTATGAAAAAAATTATCGCACTTGCATTAGCATTAGGCTTAACATCACTATTCGCAGCAGAAATGCCAGCAGCTGACACTAAAGCTGAAGTAAAAACTGAAGTAAAAACTGAAAAAACGGTAAAAGTAGAGAAAAAAGCTGAAAAGAAAGTTGAGAAGAAAACTCATAAAAAAGCTACTAAAGCAAAAAAAGTAGAGAAAAAAGCCGAAGAAGCAGCTCCAGCAGCAGAAGCTAAATAATCACTCTTATGAGAGGGTCCACTCTCTCATAAACAACTCTCGTTAAACTCTTTTTTTAAAGATCAATAAACTTTTGTCAAGTTCATCATAAAGTGAAAAGGTTTGTTTATCTACAAGTTTTAATGATTTTACTTTTTCAAAAAACTGCATCTTATGAAAATACTGGATGATAGTATCTTGATATTTTGTAAATCTTTCATCTTCATTTTTTTCAAATAAAGTAAACTTTGTATGAAGTTCCTTGTTTTCAAACACAGCATCGACGATCAAAAATTCTTTTTCATTTTCACTGCTCATCGTACCCTCAGCCACATCACTAAAGCCGTAAAGAGTATTGATATCTGCTATAAAAAGACCATCATCGTTTAGCTTCTCTGCGACTGCATCTAAAAACTTTGTAAGCCCATCTTTATCAAGAAAATTTAAAACATCAAAGATTGCTACGATAGCGTCATATTTGCCGCTTACTTCGCTAACATCGATACACTCAGCATCAAGACCAATAGCTTTACACTCTTGCACCATCACAGCGGAAAGGTCAACACCCTTACATGTAACGCCATCGCTCATCATACGACGCATAAATCCACCGCGTCCACATCCAACATCAAGAAGTGTTTTTACTTCGTGACTGTCAAGTTCAGAACGGTACAAATCATAAAGTGCTTCAGTTGCTTCTTCGATGCCTAAAAGGTGCTCCGCTTTTGCGTAAAGATCAAGATTTGTCATTTGGCTTTTTGCTCCGCTTTGATTACTTTTTCTATTTTTTCAAAGATATCAAGCACTTCGCTTTTTTTCTCAAAAAAGCTGTTTTTGTTTGCTATGAGATAAGTCGAAGATTCCATAATATCTTCAACCACTTCTAAGCCATTTTGCTTCATAGTCGCTCCTGTTTCAACGACATCGACGATCATATCTGCAAGTCCTACAAGAGGTGCGAGTTCGATAGAGCCGTAAAGTTTGATGATTTCAGCGGCGATCGCGCGATCTGAAAAATACCGTTTTGTGATGTTTACCATCTTTGTTGCGACTTTGATCTCAGGTTTGCTAAGGTCGAGTTTTTCGCCCTTTCTAATCCCGATAGCCACTTTACAAATCCCACGGCGAAGGTCTAAAAGACGGATAACATCAAGTCCCTGCTCTTCTAAAGTATCAAGTCCCACGACTCCGATATCTGCGGCTTGATGATACACATAGGTCGCAACATCTTGGTTACGCACAAGTAAAAACCTAAACATTTGGGTTTCTAAAATCAGCTTTCTATCATCAAATGCAAAAGTATCACCGAAAATAGTTTCAAAAATCTCTAAAGTTTCTTGTGCAATACGCCCTTTTGGAAGTGCAACTGTTAGCATAAATCAGCCTTTTTCATAATATTTTTCATTCCCTTAAATAGCAACTCTTCATCTAAAATAGCATCTTTGAAGATGGATGAGAGTTTTGATGCATCTCCGCCTGTCAAATAAACAGGTAAGGAGTGACTCATAACATCGCGGTAAAGTAACCCGAGCTGTCCGTAAGTGAGCGCATCCCTAGAATTTTTTGGCATTTTATCCAAATCTATCTCAAAGTTATATGAGTAGTCAAGCCTTGGAGAGATTTGTACATACGATAAATGGCTTACATGTAAGCCCAAAGTGATGTATCCTCCGACGAATATTCCGTTTTTTACGATGTCCACTGTTATGGCACTTCCAGCATCGATAATGACACCGTTTTGTACTGCTTCACATCCCATAATGCGGTCGATTCCCATCGTTGCATAGTAGTTTTTCAACTCTACAAAATTTTTTAAATCTATCCAGTTTGGAAAATCTTTTAACTCATTTGCAATTTTTTCATTCACACAGATATAAAATACTTTTTCATCACTTTTTTTTATCTCATAATCGGCGATAAAAATCTTCTCTTTTACACCGTCTCTGTAAAAATCAAAAGTCGTATTTCCGATGTCACAAAGAGTCAATCTTGTAAACTCCAGCCACAACTCATAAACGCTTCTCTCGCTTTTGAGCATAAAGGCGCATCTAAAAAAAGAATCTTGTATTTAAAATTATGATCGCTGAAAATAACAAGTTTATGATAGATCTCTTCAAATTTTGAAACATCTTTCATGAGAAGTCTACTCTTTTGCGACACAGCAAAGATAGCACTAAAATAGCCTCTTGTGTCTGTTGCATGATAGATTTTTATCTTGTTTCGGACACCTAATTGAGAAGGTTTCACCTCTATCATTTTTTTATATAAGCACCCATTTTCTCTTAGAGAATCTACTACTGTCTGCATCTTTGTATGAGTTCCTTCTATCTTCTGTTAACGAATTATAGTACCACTTTGGTATAATCTCACTTATAAATTTAACTACAAAAGAATTAGCATGAACAATATCTCTATCATCATTTTAGCTGCGGGCAAAGGCAGCCGCATGAAGTCGCCAAAAGCCAAAGTTTTGCACTCCATCAGCGGCAAGTCAATGCTCTATCACATCACAAAAGAGTCCTTACATGTAAGCGATGATGTGACTATTGTCGTGGCTCATCAAAAAGATGCAGTTATCGCTGAGATATCAAAAGATTTCCCAGATATCACTTTTGTAGTCCAAGATGATGTAAATTTCCCCGGAACTGGCGGAGCGATGAAAAATGTCGCAGCTTGTAATGAGAAAGTTCTTGTCCTAAATGGCGATATGCCTCTTATCACCGCTGGTGCTTTACAAGGCTTTTTGACAACTGATGCAGATATCGTACTTTCTATCTTTGATCTTGAAAATCCAAGTGGATATGGACGTGTGAAGATAGAAAACGGCGAAGTCAGTTACATCGTCGAGCAAAAAGATGCAAACGAGAACGAGCTTGCCATCACGCATGTAAACGCTGGCATTTATGCGTTTAAAAAGAGTGTCTTAGAGACTTACATTCCACGCCTCAGCAATGCAAATGCACAAAATGAGTATTACCTCACAGATGTTATAAAAATGGCGAAAGATGATGGACTTGTTATCAAACCGCTTTTAGTCGATGAAGAGCATTTCAAAGGTGTCAATTCCAAGATAGACCTCGCCGCTTCTGAAGTGATCATGCAAGAGCGTATCAAAAACAAGTGGATGGCTGAGGGCGTGATCATGAATCTTCCTCATACTATCTACATCGAAGAGGGAGTCATTTTCGAGGGCGAATGTATCGTAGAAAACAACTGCCGTATCACTGGAAATAGCGTTATCAAAAACTCTATCATCAAATCTTCAAGCGTTGTGGAAGACTCTGTTCTACTCAACTCAGATATTGGACCACTTGCACATATCCGCCCCGCTTCGCACATTGAGGACACGCATATAGGAAACTTCGTAGAGGTGAAAAAAAGTATCCTCAAAGGCGTCAAAGCCGGACACTTAAGCTACCTCGGTGATAGCGAAATCGATACAGGCACAAACATCGGCGCGGGAACCATCACATGTAACTACGATGGCGTAAAAAAATACAAAACAATCATCGGAAAAAATGTTTTCATAGGCAGTGACAGCCAACTCGTAGCACCAGTGACCATAGAAGATGATGTTATGATAGCCGCTGGAACGACTGTGACAAGTGGCACAGTGCCAAAAGGAAGCCTCGCACTCAGCAGAACAAAGATGAAATTTTTAGAAGGTTTTTACTACAAATTTTTTGGGAAAAAATAATTGAGTTTTGAACCAAATATACAAAGAATTATCCTAATCGGTTCTTCCACGGGAGGACCCGGTCATCTTCAAAAAATAGTCTCATCTTTGCCCTCATCTTTTAATGCCATCATAGTCATAGCACAGCATATGGGTTTTGAGTATCTGCAAAGTTTTGCATTAAGACTCAATAACTGCTCTTCACTCAGCGTAAATCTAGCGCATGATACAACTTGGCTTGAAAACGCAAATGTTTATATATGCGAAAAAAACTGCGTATTTGAGTCGGTAGATGATAGAGTAAAACTTCTAACTCAAGAAGGTCTTAATTTATATCATTACAACCCTGATATTAATCAACTTTTTTCCTCTGCTACTAAGCTATGCAGTAAGTATAAAATCATGGCTATTATCTTGACAGGTATCGGAGATGATGGAGCTAGTGCAATGCTGGAGCTTTCTAAATGCGGTGCATCAGTCATAGCAGAATCACAGGCAAGTGCTATCGTTTATGGGATGCCGATGCGGGCTAAAGAGCTCGTGAAAAATATAGATGTACTCTCACTAGATGAGATCATTCACGCCATAAAAGAGTTTGGAAAATAATATGTTTAGTTTTTTTAAAAAGAAAGAAAAGATAGAGATTCAAGCACCACAAAAGCACACTATTGCCGAAGTAACATTTTATGATGATGTTTTACCTATTGCAAAATATTTCAAAACTGAAACAGGTGTGGATTTTGATCATCAGTTGAGTATACTCAAAAGTAAGATGACCGCTTTTTGTACTAAAAGATCATTTAGAAGCTTTCATGAGTGTTTGGATTTTGTTAAAAAAGATGCACTTCTAAAGCAAGAGCTGATCGATTATCTGACCACGAATGAAACATACTTTTACAGAGAATACAGACAGATAGAAAAACTTGTAGAAAATGTCAAAGCAACTCATGGAAATGTTACCATTTTGTGCGCGCCTTGTTCAACCGGAGAAGAGGTTTACTCCATTGTTATAGCCTTGCTTGAAGCAAATATCTCTCAAAATAGATTCTCTATTTTAGGTATCGATATCAATCAAGAAGTCATAGAAAAAGCAAAACTTGCAATCTATAATACTCGAAATTTAAAAAACTTATCTCAAGAGTTGATCAAAAAATATTTTGACTTCGATGGATCACACTATACACTCAAAGAATTTTCCAAAAGTTCAGTAAGTTTTAGACAAATGAACATTTTTGATGAGAATTTTTCTAGCATTGGAAAGTTTGATTATGTATTTTCTAGAAATATGCTGATATATTTTGATAAAGAGACAAAAATAAAGGCTAAAAATATTTTAGAAAATATATTAAACGAGAAGAAAAATAAAATATTTTTCGGTCACGCTGATCTTTTTTAACATAAGATTCATAGATATCTAAGAGTTTTGGCTAGAATGTTCAAAACTCTTATCGGAGAACTCTCTTGAAGATCATTCACTTTAGCGACACACATCTGGGGTTTAATGATCTTGATGTTTTAAATGACGACAATATCAACCAAAGAGAGGCGGATTTTTATGATGCTTTCTCTCAGGTCGTAAAGCAAATAATAGAGATAAAACCCGACTATATCATCCACACAGGCGATCTTTTTCACCGCTCGCATCCATCAAACCGCGCCATCACTTTTGCGCTTGAACAGTTGAAGATCATAGATGAACTTGGCATCCCTTTCATCCTCATCGCTGGCAACCACTCTACTCCGAGAACCAATCTCTCTTCGCCGATTTTAAAGATATTTGAGGGTTTTAAAAACATCCATCTTTCTTACAATCAAGAGTATAAAAAAGTGGAGTTTGAGCACATAATCTTCCACACTCTGCCACATTTGAACGACGACTCAAAGGCACTTTCTCAGATAGAACTCTGCGAAGCGAGCATAGACAAAAGCAAAAAAAATATTATGATGATGCACTGTTCTGTGGGTGCGTTTTACTTGATGCAGGAGTTTGGCGAGTGGGTTTTTCCTACTGATAAAGAGTACATTTTCAAGATGATGGATTATGTAGCACTTGGGCATTGGCACGGTTTTGGGCAGGTGGGCAAACACGAAAATGTCTTTTACAGCGGTTCAACCGAACGCACCAGCCTGAACGACAAACGCAACTCCAAAGGGTTCGTACATGTAAGCCTAGAAGATGGCTTACATGTAGAGTACAAAGAGATAAGCATCCGACCTATCATCCAAAAAGAGGTGGACTGCGAGGAGTATGAAAACTCCATTGCAAAACTCGATGCCAGCGACACAAACAATGCCATCGTAGAAGTAAGAGTTTTCAATCTCACACCGCTTCAATCCATCGACATTCAAAACTCAGACATCAAAAACCTCTTTCCAAAAGCCTTACATGTAAGCGTTAAAAGAGAGTTTAAACAAGGCGCAAATGAGAGCAATATCGACGATGTAGAAGCGCTCTCGCTTGAAGAATATTTTATAGAGCATATCAAAGAGGACAGCGACGAGAGGGAGTTTGACAGGCTCAAATTCAAAATCCAAGAGCTCTTTGCAGAGTATGAGGAGGTGAGCGATGATACTCTCTAGTCTGCATTTGGAAAATTTCAAAAAGTACACCCATTTTGACATCGAGTTTGGTGAAGGACTTATCGGCATCATCGGCAAAAACGGAAGCGGAAAATCTACCATCTTTGAAGCGATCCTTTTTGCGCTTTACGGCGAAGCTAAAACCAGAGGCAACAAAGAGCTCATACGAAACGCAAATGTTTCCACAAAAGACGCCGTCGTCGTAGAACTCCTCTTTGAATTTGAATCTATCATCTACAGAGTCGTTCGAGAATTTCGCGGAAAAGCACTCACCGCAAATGCCAAACTCTTTAAAAATGAGGAGCTCATCACAAGCGGAGCCAAAGAGGTCACAAGAGAGATAGTGCGACTCACAAAGATGAGCAAAGACGCCTTTATGCACACGCTCTTTGCCTCTCAAAAAGAGCTCACAAGCCTAAGCTCTCTCAAACCAGAGGAGCGAAAAAAGATGATTCGCAAGCTCTTGGGACTAGAAAAAATAGACTTCGTAGAAAACTCTCTTGTTGAGAAAAGCCGTCAGCTCAAACGCGAGATAGAAGCTTACAAAGAGGTATTGCTCGGGGATGAGGAAGTAGCGCAAAAACTTGAGCAGATACAAACTCACAACACAGACAAAGAGGCTCTTGCCAAAGAGGAAAAAGTAAAAAGCGAAGAGCTAGAGCACATTAGACAAAGGCAACTGCTCATCAAAAAAGAGCTTGAAACTTTTACAAAGACAAAAGAGCAAAAGCAGAAGCTCTATTCAGAGTTTGAGCTTGCCCAGAATTCGCACAGTTCTGAGGTGATGAACCAAGTAAAACTCACCGCAGAGCTCCATCAGCTCGAACACAAAGATGCGGAGTTCAAAAAACTCGAACCCACCAAAACTGAGTTTATTGCTCTGCAAGAACAGCTAAAGACTCAAGAGCAAAACAGAGAGTTTTACCTCAAAAAAGAGGGAATTTCAAAAGAGCAAAAAGTCCTTGCCGATGAGTGGCACAAGTCCAAAGCCGACATCCACACGCTTGAGAAAGAGTGCGAGATGTATGAGCAGTATATGTTTGATGCCAAAAATCTCAATCAAGAGCTCTCCATCAGACAAGACAACATTGAGCTAAAACACACCATCGAACGTGAACTCCTGGCAGAGATGGCGGGCGAGCAGAAGCAGATAGATGTCACAAATGAGAAAATCGTAAAACTCCAAGAGATGGGAAGCAACTCGCCCTGCCCTACATGTACGCGACCGCTTTTGGAAGAGTATGACAATGTCATAAATTCGCTTGTAGAAATAGTCAACAACACGCATCAAAAAAAGGTGGATGAATACGCCAAACAACTCTTACATGTAAAGACTCAAAAAGCCGAACTCGAAGCACAAAAGAAACAAAAAGAGAAAGAGTTTGCGGAGCTGACAAACAAGATAAAGATCATCGAGAGTAAACTCCTAGACCTCAAAAAAGCAAAAGAATACTTCTTACATGTAGAGCAAAAAGGTGTAAAAAACAAAGAGGAGCTCAAACTCCTAGAACAATACAGCTATGATGAAAAACTCCATAACCAGCTCAAACAAAGCTTCACGCAGTTAGAGCCAAAATACAGACATGCACTTAGCCTCGAAGCGGAGCTAAAGCGACTCGTACTTGTCAAAGCAGATCTCGAAGAGACAAACAAAAAGATAGCTGGACTTGCCCTTACATGTAAGGCAAAAGAGTCCGAGTTTAAGGGCATCATCTATGATGATAAGAAGCATGAACAGACCAACAATGAGCATGAGACGATCATCAAAACCATCGACGCTAAGATTGCACTCATAAACGAGCAAAAAGTGCTCATCGCACGCATCGAAGGGGAGATAAAAAGCATCCAAGGCGCACTCACAAACAACGAAGCACAGAAGAAAAAAGTGCAGAGCAAAAAAGATGACGTGATAGATTATGAGAAGATAAAAACAAGCCTCGCAGAGTTCAAGACCAAGCTCAATGCCAAGATAGCACCGCGCATATCGGGCATCGCTTCGAGCATGTACGCGAACATCACCAAAGGCAAATACCAGCACATCGAAGTGAGCAACGACTTCGACTTTTTCATCTACGACGAGGGCAAAAAATACCCGATAGAAAGATTTTCAGGCGGAGAAGTAGACCTCGCAAACCTAGTCCTGCGTATCGCCATCTCAAAAACACTCACAGAACTCAGCGGCGCTTCAAGCGTGGAGTTTCTAGCGTTTGACGAAGTGTTCGGAAGTCAGGACGAAACGAGAAGAATACAGATACTAGAAGCCTTCCACACCATCAAAGAGCAATACCGACAGATATTTCTGATAAGCCACGAGATGGAGATTAAGGAGATGTTTGAACGGGTTGTGGAACTTTAACATTCGATAGATTTACATATTGTTAAAAAAGATTTTATCTGTAAATTACAATAAGTTTATTTAAGCTATAATCGATAAAACTATATTTATTTAAAGAGGTTACATGTCATTATTTAACAGTTTGGAAGATGAAGCTAGCTTTATGAGTCCAGAAGATATAGGCTCAGAAAGCGAAGAGGATATTCATCAGGATATCCATTCTTTTAACCAAGCTGTTATTTGGGGAACAGATTGGACTACAGAAACTATAGTAACCCAAGTAAAAAAAAATAATATAGACTTGTTTCCAAAATTTCAAAGAAGAGATGCATGGTCAAACAAAGCGAAAAGTAAATTTATTGAATCTTTGATTCTTGGATTACCAATTCCTCAAATAATTTTGGCTGAAAAGCAAGATTTAAGAGGCAAATATATAGTGATTGATGGTAAACAAAGACTACTAACATTAAGAAGATTTTTTTCAGAAAAAGATGATGATGAATTTGAGCCACTTAAGCTAACTGGACTTGAAATTTTAATTCAGCTAAATAATAAAACATACAAAAACATGAAAGAATCACCTGATTTTTTTGATGAAATAAATTTATTAGAAAATCAAAGTATCAGAACTACAATAATTAAGAATTGGCCAAATGAGTCATTTTTATATACTGTCTTTTTAAGACTCAATACTGGAAGCATAAAATTAAGTCCTCAAGAACTTAGACAGGCTCTACATCCTGGCCCATTTATAGATTATGCCGATGAATTTTCAAAAGATAGTGTTGCAATTCAGAAAATGCTAAACTTACAAAAGCCTGATTATAGAATGAGAGATGTTGAGCTTGTAATTAGATACTTTGCAAATAAGTATTTTTTAAATATTTATAAAGGAAATTTAAAAGATCACTTTGATAATACATTAAAAGTTCTCAATAGAGATTGGGAAAACTCATTTTCAAACATTATGTCAGATGCACAAAATTTGAATAATGCAATTTTATTTACAATTGAATTATATGGTGGACAAAAAGAAGCTTTTAGCAAGTGGTCAAATGGTTCTTTTCAAAATAATTTCAACAAAGCAATATTTGATATTATGGTTTATTATTTTAGTGTACCAGAAATACTTGAAGAGTCTAAAAATAATAAAGAAAAAATAATAAATACATTCAAACAGTTATGTGAAAATGATAAAGAATTTCTAACCTCGTTTGAGCATACAACAAAAAGTATACAGAATACATTTAAAAGATTTTCTACTTGGGGTGAAAGTTTAGCAATTATTTTAGATACTGAGATTATAGTTCCCTATCAAAAGGATGGTATATATATAGAAGTTAAAATTTAACATGGCAAACTCGGCACGATATAATAAACTTTTTTCAAGAGTGTCTTTTTTGGAAAAAAGTTTACTTCCTAAAGTTAAGATAACAGGCAACTACACTAAAAAAGAAAGTGATTTAATTAGAAGCTATATTCTTTTAGTTCATGCAGAAATAGAATCATATTTTGAAGATATTGCCAAAGATAAAGTAACGAAAGCTTTTAAAGAATGGGAAACCAATAGAAAAAAAAGTAATTGCCTTCTTTCCGTTATAACTTTTTCTTCAGGTGAAGTGCTGCCAAAAAAACATAAACTCAATAATATAGAAGCTAGAATTAAAAGTAAAATTTATTGTTATTTAGGCTCTTTGGATAAAAATCATGGTATTAAATCAAACAACATTTACAGTATGTTGCTACCGATAGGCATTGAAGAAAATCAATTTGATGAGACATGGTTAAGCACAATGGATAACTTTGGTATTACAAGAGGAAGTATCGCACATTCTACTCATAGTGTTCAATCTCAAATTGATTTAACAACTGAAAAAAATAGAATCAATAATCATATAATGCCAGAAATAAAAAATCTTGATGAAATTATCAAAAAAATAATTTAAATTTATGAAATTAATAAAAAAGTTATCAGTAGTCATTAAAAAGTTTATAATTTGTTACTTAATCTAACCCTCTCTAAATCCCTCTACCCCCGCGGAATTCAATGCCAAAAATCACTTTGGCTGAAAAATTACAAGCCAGAAGTGCTTACACAGCCAGATGCATCGGCTCTGGCTGTGTTTGAGACGGGGAATGTTGTCGGGGATTTGGCGTACTATAAACTTGATACTTTGGCGATTGTTAGGGTTTTGGGGAGATTGAGGGAAGTTACTCCGTGAAAGATACTTGTGATAAAGATTTCAACTTAACATTTTGGAAAATATTTGGTGTAAATCATAGAGTATATCAGCCTTCTGATGCCTTAAATATAGAAAGAGATAAGCAAGCAGATGAACAAATTTATCATAGTTATCTTTCCAATGATGACAAATTAGGTAATGAAAAATTTGCATTACTTCAATCAAAAGAAATAGATAATTTTCGGATATTTTTCACTCGGCATTTAATAGGTGATAATCAACATTCAAATTTTTATGTTCGTCAAATAAGCAATATAGTTTATAATTTCAATCTCTTTAAAACCATAAACTTCCAAGAAAGCTCTATCGATTTATTCTCATTTCAAATAGCCCTAATAATCGAATATATGAATCATCATTCTTTTGACATAACATTATTTGAGACTTCTCTTAAACTTGAAAGGGTTATGCCTTTTATTGATTTTAGTAAAAAAATTAATAAAATAGGAACTAATATACTCTTAGCCGATAAGTTAAGTGATATTCATGAAGTTATGAGATTAGAAATTGAAAAAAACTATAAAACCAATTTGAAAAAAGATATAAGTCCTAGTACATTTATAAAAAAAATATCAAGATGGAAAAAAGTTGTCGAGTTGCCTTCATTGATAGATTTACTTGTTATTACAAAATTTCTATCTAAGAAAGAACAAAATAGAGATAAGCGAATCGCTTTTTTATTCCAATTTTTACTTATAAGAGGATTGCTTCATATAGAAAAAACTTTCAACATTGATAAAAATATCAAAACTTCTTTTTTAGAAAAAATACAATATTTTAGAGAACAATTAAGGTCTGAATTTAAAGCAGGTAAAGATTTTATCCATTTACAAGAAAAATATTTATTTCATTTTTTAGAAACATTTGAGAAAGAAATATTTGTTAATGAAGTATATAAAAAATTAAAAATATGGATTGAAAATACATTTTCAAATAATGAGCTAATTCAGATCGATATTCCTAATAGAGAAAAAATAATAAGTCTATTTGATGAGAAAAAGTATCAAGAAGCACTAAAGCTAATAAATTTCAAAAAAGATAACAATGAGTTAGAACAGATACTCATCAATAAAGCTAATTATTTTATTAAATTCATAATCTCTATAAAACTGCAAAATAAGTCATTTATGGAGAAATCATTTAAAGAATTTGATAGATATGCATTAGGAAGTTTATTATCCTTTACAGATAAGAAATACAGTTCACAAGAGTTTATAGAAGCACTGAAAAATTCTAACTCTATAGTTGATTGTGCGGAAAAACTAGACCAATATCTACAAATAAACTATCAAGTTTAGAGTAATTTTTTCGATTCATAATAATCTATAATTTTCTCATATCAAAAATGAAGGAGAAATTACAATGGCAAAAACAAGTAATTGTAAGCCAAATATGCCTAGCACAACTGGTGGCGTATCAGGTAAAGGTAAAAGCAACTGCACAACAACAAAAGGAAAATAGCATGACACAAGATGAATTAGATTTATGGTCAGATATTAACAACCCAAATAACGACGCGGATATGGATGATTGGGCTGATGCTCATAATCCCAACAATGATGATTATCTTGATGACTAAAATTAATAGCCATCTCATTTAATTTAGAGGTCACAATTTGTGACTTCAAGTTCAACTATGTAAAACCATTTCATTTTGTAATATTTTCAAATAAACTTTTTATACTTCCATATAATCTTCCTATCACAAGATAGGACTAAAAGTATGCTCAAAAATAAATTTCGATTGACAAAAGTTAACTTATACGTTAACATTTCATTATGAAAGAGGTCATCTTTTTTAAACTTACATCAGGCAAAAGTCCGATAGAGGAGTTTTTGGATGACCTCTCTGGAAAAGAAGCTCAAAAAGTTATTTGGGTTTTGCAGTTGATAGAAGAAGAGTCCGTCGTATCGACAAAGTTCTATAAATATTTGTCAAATACGGACGGTATAGTCGAAGTAAGAATCCAACACGGGAACAACAATTTTAGACTTTTAGGCTTTGAATACAAAAGTGTTTTTGTAGTACTGACAAACGCTTTTAGAAAGAAAGATCAAAAAGTTCCACAAAAAGAGATAGAACTTGCCCAGAAAAGAAAAAAGGAGTACATGACTCATGAGTGATCTAAAAAAATATATTGAAAAAAGAAAAGCAAAAGATGTGGAGTTTACTTCGGACTTTGACGGGGGATATGAAGAGTTTAAGATAGGTGAGATGCTAAAACAGGCACGTGTCGAAGTCGGACTTACGCAAGAAGACTTAGCGCAAAGACTACATACGAAAAAATCAGCCATATCACGCATAGAAAATCACGCGCAAGACATCAAACTCTCCACGCTCCAAAATTTCGCTCATATTTTAGGTAAAGAGTTAAAGGTAGAGTTGATATAAATTAATTTTCCAAACTTGAGATCACAATCTGTGACCTCAAAATTCCAAGAACAGAATTTACTATTAAAACTTAGCGTTTGGGACGGGGTAGTTTTCTATTACGAAATCTATATCTTTGTCGCCTCTGCCGCTTAAATTTACAAGTATGGTTTTATCTTTGCCTAGAGTTTTTGCTAGCTTCATAGCGTAGGCTACGGCATGTGCGGATTCTAGTGCGGGGATGATTCCCTCTAGTTGGGAGAGTTTGTAAAAAGCATCTATCGCCTCTTCGTCATTGCACAACCCCACTTTTGTTCTGCCACTCTGATTTAAAAATGCTTGTTCAGGTCCTACAGACGGGTAATCGATGCCACTTCCTACAGAGTAAACAGGAGCAGGTTCTCCGTTTTCATCTTTGAGCATGATGGAGTTGAAGCCGTGCATTACACCCTCAGTTCCATAAGTTAAAGTTGCGGAATTGTCTCCAAGTTTTTCTCCTCTTCCCATTGGTTCTACACCATAAAGATTTACACTTTCATCTTCTATAAATGCCGAGAAAATTCCCATTGCGTTTGAACCGCCGCCTATGCAGGCAATAATGTTATCAGGAAGCGTGTCTTCGTGCTCAAAAAACTGCTCTTTAGCTTCAAATCCTATAACGGACTGAAAATCCCTAACCATCATTGGAAATGGATGCGGGCCGACAACAGAACCAATACAATAAATAGCAGTATCGGCCTGGGGAACGTAGCTGTCAAAGGCAGAATCCACCGCTTCTTTGAGTGTTTTTAGACCATGCGTAGCGGGAATTACTTTGGCTCCGAGTATTCTCATCCTTACAACATTTGGATGCTCTTTTGCGATGTCCACTTCGCCCATATGTATCTCACACTCAAGCCCAAAATACGCCGCTGCTGTTGCAAGGGCCACACCGTGCTGACCGGCACCCGTCTCTGCGATAACCTTTGTTTTTCCTAAATGTTTTGCGAGGATAACTTCCGCCATACAGTG
>JBBRBK010000043.1:0-16062 GCA_038205935.1 Campylobacterales bacterium | reverse complement strand
TTTGGCATCAAATCTGTATGAGATAGAGCCAGATGTTGTAACACTCGCAAAAGGTGTTGGCGGTGGAGTTCCTGTAGGCGTGGTTATGACAACACTAAAAGATATTTTTAGTGCTGGAGATCATGGTTCCACTTTTGGTGGAAATTACTTAAGTTCTACAGCGATTTGTGAAGTGATGGACATTTTAAACGAGTATGATGCAAGCGGAGACTTAGCTATCAATATGCTTCTTTTTGATAAAGCTTTGGAAAAATTTTACAATGAAAATCAAAATCTTTTTACTGAAAAAGTGGGTCTTGGAATGATGTGCGGTTTACGTGCAAAAGACGCCGACACACTTGCAAAAGTTATCAATAGCGCAAGAGAGCATGGTGTGATGGTGCTTAAAGCCGGAAAAAATACTTTGAGACTTTTACCTCCGCTTACTATCACGCAAGAAGAGATTGATGAAGGGTTTAAACGTCTAAGTGCCGCGGTTAAAAATATATAAATCCTATGAGATTTAGCCAATATATGAATGAGTGGCTCTATGGAAACGAGGGCTACTACACCAACTATAAACAGATAGGCAAAGAGGGTGATTTTTATACCTCTGTGAGTACTTCTAAGTTTTTTGGTGGAACGATTGCCAAGCACATCATCTCTTTGGTGGAAGAGGGCTTTTTAGAAAAAGACGCAGTCATCTGTGAGATAGGTGCACATCATGGTTACTTTTTAGCGGATGTGGTAGAGTTTATCTATACTCTTTCTCCAGAACTTTTAGAAACACTTAACTTTGTCATCATTGAGCGCTTTGATACACTTCAAGAACAGCAGAAAAACTACTTCAAAGACTCTTTTGGTGATGTAATCTCTTTAACGCATTATAAATCTCTGAGTGAGCTTTCATCACTAGGAAACTCTACATGTAAGAGTGCTTTTTTTGTCGCAAATGAGATATTTGATGCCTTTTCATGCGAACTTTTACATGATGGAAAGATCGCTTCTGTAAAAGAGGGAAAAATCGAGTTTGATATTAAAGATGAGACTATTTTGCAAAAAGCAAAAAAATATCATAAAGACAAAGGCGAGATCGCTGTAGGCTATGAAGAGTTTGCTAAAGAGATGGCCGGTGCAGCTGAGAAGTTTGAGTTTATGAGTTTTGACTACGGTGAGATGATGTCTCGTCCAGATTTCTCAATTAGAGTCTATAAAAACCACGATGTATTTCCATTCTTTGATGAAAAAAATAATCTTGATGAACTCTATAAAAATTCCGATATTACCTATGATGTAACTTTTGAGCATGTTAAAGATGCATTTATCGAAGCAGGAATTGAATTTGTAGAGCTTCAAACACAGATGCGAGCTCTTGTGGATATGGGGATTTTAGAGCTTTTAGAGATGCTTAGAATCAATGTAGATGAAAAGATCTACGAACAGGAACTTCAGAAAATAAAATTACTTATCATGCCAAATTTCTTAGGTGAGCGATTCAAAATGATAAGATTTCGTAAACGATAAAATATAAATAATTTCTGTATAATTCTATAAACTATAAAAAAGGAGTGAGTCATGAAAAATCTATCTTATTTAGTTGTTGCCGCACTGTTACTAGGCGGATGTACTTATAAAAATGAAGCGATTGGACTTTCATCTTATAAAACTGTCTATACTGGAGCTATGTCAAATGATCATAAGAGTATTTATCTGTCGTCTGTTAGTGATGCGCGAGATGATAAAACCAGTATAGGTTATGTTCAAGCGAATGGACAAAAAACAACATTGCTGTACAGTTACGCTGATTTTGCCGGTAAATATAAAGATGGACTAAACAGTGCTCTTAGAATGGCTCAGTTTAATGTAGAACAAAATCCGGATGCAAATGCTATGATTGTAGATGTAAAAATCAAAAAAGTAGAACTTGTATACAACGATACAAAGAAGTTTGATGAAAATCTTCATGGAAAGATTTTAATAGATGTAACAGTGAAACAAGGAAATAAAGTGATTACTCAAAGTTTCACTCAAAATCAGGGAATCTGGATTAAACCATCTTATACTACAAAAGATATGGAACCACTTTTATACACTCTTTTCTCGAGTAGTATTAACGATATCGTCTCGAAGTTGGCTAGTTTCTAGTCCAACTCCTCTTTTTTTGGAACTATCTTTCGAACAGTACGTTTTGGAGGTAGTTTACTTTGTGCTTTTTTCTCTTTTTTCTCTTTCTCTTTTGCTAACTCTTGTTCGAAACGTTTTGCTTTTTTCTCTTTTTTTGCTTTAGCTATTTTCATGTCTTTGGTTTGAGTCGTTTCAAATGCTTTGATGTTATCTAGTACTAAAACACGTCCTAGTGCTGTCTCAATTGGATAGAGTGTTGCATGCTCATCTGGCTCCAAAAGGACTAGAGAATAATCTTTAGCAAGTTCTAAACGTTTTAGATATAGTTGTGCTTCTTGTGGAAGATCATAGTTTATGAGCATATCAAATTCTGATGTTATATCACTGCTAAATTGTGCATCAGTAGTAATTCTCACTTTTTCATTTAGTGAAAGTTCTTTAAAATCTTTTACAAATTCTTTGGATACTATCACTATCTCAAGTTCGCTGTTATTTTTAATAAGGAAATTTATAAGTTCAATCTTACGCTGTGTATTACATGGAAGAACACGATGATTGTGGCGTTTTATAGTTGCAGATGACATAGAAATCCTTGTATAATTAAGTAAGCGAATTATATCTAAATTAGAAAGAGAATAAATGAAGGTAATAGTGAATGGAATTACAAGAGAGTTCCAAGATGGTGCGAATTTACAAAATTTGATTTGTGAATTAGGTCTTGATGAAAAGGTTATGGCTGCTGCGATTAATATGGAGATTGTTAAGCAAGAAAATTGGTCTACATGTAAGCTACAAGAAGATGATAAAGTCGAGTTACTTGATTTTGTAGGTGGTGGTTAATAAGTTTCTATAGCAACTACCGCAATTGCGTAGTCTCCATCGTGCGTGATGGAAAGTGAAGTACTTTTAATTTTGAAGTTTTGCATTAGTCTTTGACTTAACTCCAAAACTGGAGCACCTCGCGGTGTTTTTGAAATGTAGATATCAAAGAAGCTACATTCAGATCCGATGCCTGTACCGAGAGCTTTTGAACAAGCTTCTTTTACAGCCCAAAATCCTGCAGCAGTTTTATGATTTTTTACAAGTGTGATCTCATCACAAGAGAGGAATTTTTGAAGAGATTTCTCACCAAATCTTTCCATCAACCGTTTCATTCTCTCTAATTTAATAAGATCGATACCTATCATTATTGAATTACAAAATCCGTAAAATAAACGCCATTAATACTTCCATCTTTAAGCATAGGGTTTAGTTGTTGCATGATTTGCTCGCTGAGTTGATCTTTTCCTTTAAGGGTAGAAACCTCTTCTATTGATTTTGAAGAGAGAAGTCTGAGTATCTTATCTCTTATAACGGGTTTTTTTGCCTCTAGCTCTTCTGTGAGTTCTTTTCCACTAAGTTCAAGTGAAATCGTAGCTTTAAGATAGCGGCTTCCACTCTCACTCATAAGATTTACTGTAAATGTATCTAGTGGTAATAAAATACCGATTTTATCCAAAGTTCTAGAACCTTCTGCACCTGGAGTTTCTTTTTTCTCTCCAGCAACTTTTTCAGTTTTTTCAGTAGCTTTTGAAGCTTTTTCTTCTGATTTAGAATCTCCACCCATCATAAGGATTGTAACGACAGCCCCAATTAAAATTACAAGTATTAAGACAACAATAATGATCACAAGCATCATCGAACTTGATTTTTTACCTTCGGGCGCAACTACTTCTTCTTCTTTTTTTTCTGCCATTTATCAATCCTTGATTTTTATTTTAAGATTATAACACACTAATTTTTTTTCACTAACGAGTTGAGAGGTATAAACTGATATGTATCGGGATCATAATAATCAATACTTCCAGTCTCTATATCGTAATACCAACCATATATATGAAGGTCCTCTTTATCCACTCTTCTTTGAACTTCGGGATAAGTTAAAAGATTTTCTAGTTGAGTTACCACAGAAAGTTTTTCTGTAACACGTAAGAGTTCCTCTTTATCAGCATTTACTCCAAGGCTTAAAATAGCCATAGATTTTGCTTTTTCACCTAAACTCAACCATTTTTTTGTGTGTACTAAAGATGGATTTTCAACAGTTTTAAAAAGATGGTTGATTGCCCCACAATGTGAATGCCCACATATAATTATTTCACTTACATTGAGTACGCTGACCGCATATTCTATACCTGTAGCCGTTGCATGATAATCTTCATCAAGACTAAATGGAGCAACAAAGTTTCCAACATTACGGATAACAAAAAGGTCTCCAGGACGGGATTGCACGATAAGATCGGGTATAACTCTTGAGTCAGAACAACCTATAAACAAAGTCTTTGGACTTTGTCCATTTTGAGCGAGTTCAAGAAAAGACTCTTCATTTTTTTTAAAGTGAACTTTTTTAAAAAGCTCATTGCCCTCGGCAAATTTTCTTAGATCCATAGCATAATCCTTATATAATTAACAGCGAGATATTCCTAGAGTTTTCATGATTTTATCAAAGATAGGTCCTGAACTTCGGTCACAATCATCATGATATTCGATAACAATAACTTTTTTATTTTTTGGAAGTTCACATGAATAAATTTCAGGTTTGAAACTATTTTCATCTATAACAACATTGATAACTGTATTGACTCTATCCTCTTCTTCTTTTGTATCAAATACTAGGGAAAGCTTTGAATAACGCTCTTCGCTTTTATATTCCGCGTTTATCATACTGTGTATTCCTTTTGGATATTTCAAACATTATACAAAAAAAATCTTTAACAATCAAAACCATTCCAAGAGTTTTGTGACTTCATCAACAATATATGTTTTAATCACTGGTTTTTCTAAAGTTTTTTTGGCAATGAGTGCTTTTGTTATATTTTGCATCTTTGCTTCTTTGAGTCTGATATCAAGCTGAAATACTTCTCTAACATCACCAACAAGAGAAACCTCTCCAATAAATACAGTTTCTTTCGAGATAGCTCTGTCTCGAAAACTACTGATAATTGCAGCTAAGATTGCAAGATCCGCAGCTGTTTCGGTGATTTTGATTCCGCCAGTTATATTAATAAATACATCATAACTGTTGAGTGGAATCTCGAGTTTTCTCTCCAAAAGGGCTAAAAGCATATTAAGTCTGTTATTATCAAAACCTGTCGCTTGGCGTTTTGGATTGGAGGTGTGAGACTCTGAAACGAGAGCTTGCACTTCTAATATAATAGGACGAGAACCCTCCATGATGACTGTAAGAGCGGATCCAGGTTGTGAAGTATTACGATTGAAAAATCTTGAAGAGATATCTTTGGCGCTGACAAGTCCCTCAGAACGCATCTCAAAAACGCCTATTTCGCTTGTTGGTCCAAAACGGTTTTTAAAGCCACGCAATATCCGTAACTCTTGAGAAGAATCCCCCTCAAAATATAAAACCGTATCAACCATATGTTCTAAAACTCTTGGACCTGCAATAGAGCCTTCTTTGGTAATATGTCCGATAATAAAAATAGCAATATTTTTATCTTTGGCAAGGCGCATAAGTTCAAAAGTGATCTGTCTCACTTGTGTTACAGAACCTGGAGCAGAGGAGATAGCTTCTGAGTAGAGTGTTTGTATAGAGTCTATAATAATAAACTCGTACTCTCTGTGGTGGAGTTCTGCCAATACTTGTTCAAGACGAATTTCACTTAAAAGGTACAAATTTTTTTCATTTGCACCGAGTCTGTTTGAGCGAAGTTTGACTTGACTTTCTGATTCTTCACCAGTGACATAGAGAACATTTTTTCCCGTCGATGCGATGTTAGAGCCGATTTTTAAAAGTAGGGTTGATTTTCCAACGCCTGGGCTTCCACCTATCAAAGTTAATGATCCCGGAACGACTCCACCGCCTAAAACGGTGTCAAGTTCATAATCAAGTGATGAAAATCTCGGGATATCTATTTCGGCGATATCTGGCATTGCGATGGCTTTTGCTTTTGAATTACTTGATGAAGAAAGAGTTTTTATGACTTCTTGTTCACGTTCGTCGAGTTCTATAAATGAATCCCAAGCACCACAATTGGTACATTTTCCCATCCATTTTGGAGTTGTGAGTCCGCAGTGCTGACACTCAAAAACAACTTTTTTCTTTGCCATAGTGATACCTTTGATAGAGCCTTACATGTAAAGAGTTTTTGAATGTAAGGAGAAGTTTTGTAATTAAATTATAGAGGAATTATTTTTGATTTTGTAAAATATGACAGTATGTCATATTTTATTTTGATTCATCTTCTGTAAATATTTCATCAAGCAGGCCATTGACGAATTCATATTTGTCAAATTTTACAAGATGTTCAGGTTGTTCACCGACACCGATATAAAAGATTGGAAGTTTGAGTGCGTATGCGATACTAAAAATTGAACCGCCTTTTGCAGTACCGTCAAGCTTCGTGATGATAATTCCATCTATTCCTATCATCTCATTAAATGCTTTTGCCTGAGCGATGGCAGAGTTTCCTTGCGTTCCATCGATGATAAGAAGTGTTCTATGCGGTGCGCCTGCATGCGCTTTGTCGCATATACGATTGATCTTTTTGAGTTCATTTGCTAGATTTGTTTGAGTATGCAAGCGACCGGCTGTATCGATGATAACATGATCCATATTTTTTGCTTTTGCTGATTCGATGGTATCGTACGCAACGGCCGATGGATCATGTCCTTGGCGTGAGTAAACTATAGGAACATCTATCTTATCAGCCCAGCGCGTGAGTTGCTCGATAGCTGCTGCTCTAAAAGTATCGGCAGCACCGAGCATAACGCGTTTGCCCTCACTTTTATATTTTGAAGCGAGTTTTGCAATAGTCGTAGTTTTTCCAGCACCGTTTACACCGATAATGAGTTCTACAAAAGGTTTTTCATAAGCAGGCTCTTCATATTTAGTATAAGCCAAAGTTGCTAAAAGTTTTGATTCAAGAATTTCTCTAGTTATTTTCTCTTGATAGATCTCATTTAAAATGATTTCAACTAGAGCGTACTCAACATCAGACTCAAGTAAAATATCTTCAAGTTCACTTTTAGTAAGTGTGATCTTTTTCTTTGGAGCGACTGCTCTTATGGCTTCAACGGTTTTTTTAAGACCTTGTTTGATAAAGCCAAACATTATTTACCTAAAGCTTTTTTGATGTCAGATTCAATGATCTCTTCGGGAGTTGCACCGACATAAAAGTTGATTAAAGTTCCATCTTTATACATCGCCATCAAAGGGATTGGGAAATCCGCTTCTACACCTTGCAGAGTTGAAGCAATAGCTTGAGCTGCTTTTTGATTATCTGCGCCAAAAAGCATCATATAGTTTGCCCCATACTCTTTTTGAAAGCTTACTAACTCTTCTTTAGTGATATCTTTTTGTATCGAGATACCTGCAACAATGAGATCATTTTTGTATTTTTCTTGTAAAGATGCAAGATGTGATGCTTCAGCGCGGCAAGGTGGACACCATGTAGCAAAGATATCAAATAATATGACTTTACCTTTACTTCCATCAAGATTGAAATTATTTCCAGCTCTCTCAACTGAGTGAGAATCTTTGTTCATGTCATTTAATTCAAACTTGCTTGTTGCAACCATAGCATTATCATTATCTTTTTTATTACAGCCTTGAAAAAAAAGTGTAATTGCTAGAAGCGAAATTATTAGTGATTTTTTTAACATTTAAAACCTTTAATTAGATAAAATATCTGAAATTATATCAAAAGATTTAAAATGGAAGTCACAAAAGAACTGTTTCGTAAAAATTGTTTAAATAAATTGAGAAACTCACAAAAATTCAATAAAATTTATAGAGACAATCTTGTAAATTCACAGATCATCTCTCTTTTTAAAAAGAAAAAGGGACTCAATATACTCATGTTCTGGCCTCTGTATCTCGAAGTCGATATAAGAAAATCATTATATGAGATTAGAAAAAATAATCATCTATATCTTCCGTTTATGGAAGAAATCAGCTTTAAAATGGTACCATTCAGATTACCGCTGTCACGTAAAAAATTTAATATATATGAAGCGGGAAACAGTTTAAAAAATATAAGAAAAATTGATGTATCTATTATTCCAGCGGTTGGAGTTGACAGAAGATCGCGACGTATCGGATTTGGAAAAGGGATGTATGATCGTTTCTTTGAAAAAATTAAAAAAGATCCATATAAAATTTTTGTACAGTCACAGATCTGTTATGTAAATAAAGATATTTGTGATGATTATGATATATCGTGTGATATGTTGATAACACCAAAGGTAAGATTGTTGCATAGAAGGGCAAGACATGCTAACCATACTATTAGGGGCTTTTACAGCCATAGTGAGCGGGGTAGTAGGTTTTTTCATTTCTAGAAAAGTTTCAAATGCTAACTTTGATATTTATGTAGAACAGGCAAAAGCAAAAGCAAAAGCTATAGAAAGCGAAGCTGAGCTGCTTTTACATAGAGCAAATCTAAAATCTCAAGAGATAGAGCTTGAGGCAAGAAAAGAGTATGAAAGTGTACAAGATCGCGTAAAGCGGGACATGCAAGAGCGTACTGATGAACTTCAAAGAAAAGAGAGTGAGTTTAATCGCTATAAAGAGAGCGAAGATCACAAACTAAAAAATGAGAATTTGTCGCTTTCAAGCGAAAGATTGAAACTAAAAAGAAATGAAAAAGCGCTACAACTGCTTAAACATGATTACGAATCACGTATTGATGATGTAATTCGTGTTTTAGAAGGTGCTGCGGGAATGACACGCGAAGAAGCAAAAAAAATGATGCTTCAAAAAGTTGAAGAGAGTTCCCGCGCAGAGATATCGCATATAGTTCGTAAATATGAAAATGAAGCAAAAGCTGAGGGACAAAAAAAAGCGAATTTTATCTTAGCGCAAGCAACAACACGCTTTGCCGGAGAGTTTGCTAGTGAGAGACTTGTGAACAATATCTATCTTGAAAGTGATGAGCTTAAAGGGCGTATTATTGGGCGTGAAGGTAGAAATATCAAGGCACTAGAGATGGTTTTAGGCGTGGATATCATCATCGATGACACTCCAAATACCATTGTTGTGAGTAGTTTTAATCTTTATCGCAGAGCAATAGCGACGAAAACGATAGAACTTCTTGTTGAAGATGGACGTATTCAGCCTGCACGTATTGAAGAGATACATCAAAAAGTGTGTGATGAATTTGAAGATAAAATCCTTCAAGAGGGCGAAGATATCGTAGCAAAAATGGGAATTCCTCCTATGAACCCTGAGCTTATGAAGCTTATCGGGCGCTTGCGATATCGTGCAAGTTATGGACAAAATGCACTTGCTCATACACTTGAAGTAGCGCATTTAGCAGGAATTATGGCGTCTGAAATGGGCGGAGATCCTATTTTAGCAAAACGTGCTGGTTTGCTTCATGATATAGGCAAATCATTGACGCATGATCTTGATGGAAACCATGTTGATCTTGGTGTCGAAGTTTGTACAAGATATAACGAAAGTGAAGTTGTTATCAATGCGATCTATGCGCATCATGGACAAGAAGAGATCAAAAGTATCGAGTGTGGCGCCGTGTGTGCTGCAGATGCACTTTCAGCTGCTCGTCCAGGTGCTAGACGTGAAGTCTTAGAGAGTTTTCTAAAACGTGTAAGTCAAGTTGAAGAGATTGCTATAAAACATAATGGTGTCAAACAGTGTTACGCCATAAATGCAGGACGTGAACTTCGCGTTATCGTCAATGCAACGCTTATCAATGATGATGAAGCGGTGCTTATAGCTAAAGAGATAGCCAAAGAGATAGAGGAAAAAGTCCAATATCCAGGCGAGATAAAAGTCAATGTCATACGTGAGATGAGAACAACAGTTTACGCAAGATAAGTTCTTACATGTAAGCCATTTTGCTTACATGTAAGAAGTGTTTTATATTATTCCATCAACTCGTTTATTTTATTTTCATATTCTTCAAGTAGATAATCAAGTTCATTTTGAACAGTTTCCATCCTCTCAAACTTTACTTCAATCTCATTTTCAAGTTTGCCTATGAGCTGCGATATTTCCATGATTTTAGAATTATCAGAGGCATTTGAAGCCTTAATAAGTGTTTCATGATGGCTTTTTAGTTCCTCTTCTGTTTTGATAATAAACTTCTCTAAACTCTCCACCTCTTTTTTCAAAGGTGCAGATTTTTGGCTTCGTTCTTGAACGAGGGTTGCACGTAGTTTTTTATTTTCTGCTTTATTAATTTTTGGAGCGGGTTTTTGCTTTTCCTCTAGTTCCTCTTCTTGCCAGCCTATTTTTTCTAAAAAGAGATCATATCCGCCATCAAAATATTCAGCGCCATCATTTGTAAAGATGACGAGTGCGTCACATACACGACGTAAAAGCTCTTCGGAGTGAGTGACAAGGATGACTGAGCCCTCAAAGTTATTGACAGCCTTTGTCAGTGCTTCTATAGAGTCCATATCAAGGTGGTTTGTTGGTTCATCTAAAAAGAGTAGGTTCAAATCACGCGCTAAAATTTGTCCGAGCATAACACGGCTTTTTTCACCACCTGAGAGTAGAGAGATTTTCTTTTTTGCACTTTCTCCGCTAAACATCATACCGCCGCAGATATTTCGTACGACGGATTCTCCAAGTTTGGAATTTGCCGAATAGATCTCATCCATAACTGTGTTATTTGGGCTGAGTCGGCTGATATTTGTCTGACCAAAATGTGCTGAAGCTGTTGAAGTGTGATAAACAACTTCTCCACCAAGAGGTTTAAGTTCATTTGCGATGACATTTAAAAGGGTAGATTTTCCTTTTCCATTTTTACCGATAATCCCAAGACATTTTCCCTTTTCTAATACAAAAGAGATATTTTTAAACAAGATATTTTCGGGCGTATATCCGAAAGTAAGATTTTTAACTTCAAGTAAAACTTTTGCAGGTGTGTCTTTATAATTAAAATCAAATTTTAGAGTTGGATCATATCCAAGATCATCAAGAAGATCCATCTTTTCAAGCTGTTTGACTTTTGACTGTGCAAGCGCTGCTGTAGAAGCTCTTGCCTTGTTTCGTGCGATGAAATCTTCAAGCTCTTTGACCTTTTTATCTTGATTGATCTTTTGCTTTTCGTAGAGCTCTTCATTTGCACTAAGTTGGGCGTAGAACTTATAAGTATCACCTGTGACTATTTGCAGAGTTCTTCTGATAAGCCCCATCGTATGAGTTGTTATAGTATCCATAAAATCGCGATCGTGAGTGATGAGAATGATCTCGCCCTCAAAGTTTTTCAAAAAAGCTTTGAGCCAGCGAAGTGAGACGATATCGAGGTAGTTTGTCGGCTCATCAAGAAGCAAAAGATTTGGCTCAGTCAAAAGTAGTTTTGCAAGATTGATGCGTATTTGGTATCCACCTGAGAAAGAGAGAGGATCTTTTTCTAAATCCTCTTGAGAAAAACCAAGACCAAAGAGAATCTTTTCCACTTTATAGATACTAAATTTATCATCTTCAGCAAGTGCGAGTGCCGATTCTTCACGAAGCGTAGGTTCGGAAAATGAGAGATACTGTTTGAGCGTACCTATTTTATATCCTCTTGGAATGATTATTTCTCCGGTATCTGCAGACTCTTCGCCAAGGATGAGTTTAAAAAGTGTTGATTTTCCACTTCCATTTCTACCAACTAAGCCTACTTTATCGCCAGAGCCGAGTTTAAAGTTGAGATTTGAAAAAAGCTCTTGGGTTGTAAAACTTTTAGAAAGATTGTTAAGTTGTATCATAGGATTCTTTACATGTAATATAGTTTTCGTATTATATCAGGTTGTAGTTATGGTACAATAAACAGGTCTTTTTTAATAATAAAACAATAGATAAGGATTACAAAAAATGCTAGATACGATTTGTTTACCCCTGATTCAGGCCGTTATAGACTCCCAAAAGGATTTGGTCGTCATTTTCCATCAACAAAACCATATTGCGACAAATAAAGCTTTTAATAAATTTTTTGGTGTTCGTACTTTTGAAGAGTATAACAGTAATTTTGGACCTGTCGTGGATAATTTTGTTCCCCATCCTTCTTATTTTCATAAGGAAAAAGTGCTAGAGGATGAAAACTGGTTTGATGCCATTGGTAAGCTTGAAGAGATAGACCGCATTGTCAGTATACTGACACAAACTTACGAGCCCTGTGCTTTTTCTGTAAAGATAGACAGTAGTGTTCAAGACTATAAAATAGTCACATTTGTTGATATTACGCGAGACCTTATCAAACGTATTATGATTGAAAATAATGTTAATATTGATAAAAAAAGTGGTGCTTACGATAAAAAGTATTTTTTACAGATTGCTAAAAATTTCGAAGATGCTGCTGTGTTTAATGAAAAGATGATTGGTATGAATCTTATAAGTGTCGATGAAGATACTAATCCCGATTTTTCTCATGATAGCGAAGCTCTTGGAGAGTTTGTTAAGAAGTTTAAAATCAGTATTCGTCAAGATGATATGCTTGTACGTTGGGCACCATCGAAGTTTTTACTTGTTTATCTTATTGATAGTGAATATAATGCAGGGCAGGTAGCTCTCAAACTAAAAAATCTTTTGAATAGTATGAATGGTTTAAAATCTACATTGTCGTCTGCTTTACAGCAAAAAAGTGAGAGCGTAAACGCTCTTATAAAAAGAGTTCAGGCTTAGAGGGAAGCTTTACATGTAAGTGTATTTACATGTAAAGAGTGTTTATTTTTTGATTGTTACGACTACAGCTCCACGCAGATCATTCATTTTGTAGTTTACAGCTTTATCGGTTGGATATCTTTCATTGATCGCCTTTTCTAAGACTTTATCTCCTGAAATATCTCCATGACATTTTAAACAGACTTGATTGTTGATAGTAAGCGGTTTGTAAAACTTATATGTATGCTCATCCACTTTTTCTACAACGTACTCAGGTAAAACCTTTTTTGCAACTTCCATCTCTGCGAAAGAGTTCAAAACTTTTAGCTCATCAGCTTGAGGTTCATTGGCTGGATTGCGGTATTTGATACTTACACGCTTTGTTGAGACACCTTTTGGAAGTTCGCTGTTTACTTTGTCTGTAAGTGCATACGCCTCAGTAGAACAAAAATTCAAAGCGTCCATAACCCCGCCTTTTTTCATGTGCTGCTGCATATTTGTTTGCAGTGTTTCAAGCAAGGTTTTTGTAGCCATTTTTCCCGAGTTTACAACAGATGCAAGGTTTGTATCCTCTGTTTTTGGAGCATCTGCGTAAGCAAGAGCGCCAGCTAAAGCCAAAACGGCAACAACATTAAGTATTTTCATGTTTTTTCCTTTTTATTTGGTTTAATATTGATCTTCATCTTCATTGATTTGTGAATCATCATAAGGATCGAGATGCATCATTGTATGAACTTTGTACTCTGGAAAGAGTTTTTTGAACTTTAACTCTATCTTATCTCCGACAACATGTGCATCATAAAGCGTGACTGTCACATTAAACACGAGATGCACAGAGATATAAACATGTGAACCCGCACATCTTGTATTGAGAAAATGATAAGCCGTAATATCTTTTTCATGATCTAAAAGATCTTTTATTTTTTCCACCTCTTCTTGTGACATAGAGGCATCTAAAAGCATAAGCACTCCCTCTTTGGTAATAGGAATCGCAGAGTAAAACATATAAACCGCAATCACAATACCCAAAATTGGGTCGATAATCTCGATACCTGTCATTGAGATTAGCCCAAGAGCGAGCAAAACTGCACCATTTGAAAAGAGGTCTGTTTTGTAATGAAGAGAATCGGCGCGAATAACCATATTGTTTGTTTTTTTAGCGACGTAACCTAAAAAGAATACCAAACCACCAGTAACTACCATAGAGAAGAGCATGACTGAGATCGATTCTTCAAGATGCTGTGTCGGGGATGCATGGATGATCTTTTGAACCGCTTCATATAAGACAAAAAGAGCAGAGATGGCGATGATAGTACCCTCGATTACCGCAGCTAGAGGCTCAAGCTTTGATCTGCCATAGTTAAACTTCTCATCAGGTTCTTTTTGCGAATGACCAAGTGCAAAAAAGTTAAAAGCCGACACACAAAGATCTAAAAGTGAGTCTATCGCAGATGCTAAAACTGCGACTGAACCGCTCATAACGCCGATGGTCATCTTTACAATGACGAGCATTGTCGCTACAGACATAGAGGCAACAGTTGCTTTTTGTTCTATTTTCATAATCTTCCTATTTTTTTGTCGTGATTATAACAAAGATGTTGTTACAATTACGCTATGAATTTACAAGAGATACGAGAAGAACGGCAAAAATGGATGACGTGGAAGAATATTGCTCCACTTAAAGATGCCATAGAAAAACTGCCAAATATTGATACAAAAGTAGAGTTGGGCGACGTTGTTGCGCTTGCACCCAAAGGGCACTTCGCAGGTAAAGATGAAGTGGATGTAGATCTCATAGAAAAAACAGCGCGGATGATGATGCCGTGGAGAAAAGGGCCATTTGATCTTTTTGGTCTTTTTATAGATACTGAGTGGAAGAGTAATATCAAATACAACCTTTTACGTCCACATTTTAATCTTAAAGATAAAAAGGTCGCAGATATAGGATGTAATAACGGATATTACCTTTTTCGTATGCAAGAAGATGCTCCTAAAAAGCTAGTCGGTTTTGATCCTTCTTCCTTATATAAAACACAGTTTGATTTTATCAATCACTTCGCAAAAACAGAGATTGTGTATGAGCTTTTAGGTGTTGAGCATCTTCCATATTATGAAGAGAAGTTTGATCTTATCTTTTGTTTGGGTGTTTTGTACCACAGAAGTGATCCTGTTTCTATGCTTAAAGAGTTATATAAAGGACTCGAAGACAAGGGTGAAGTAATCTTAGATACTTTTTATATCGAGGGAGAGGAAGAGATAGCTTTATCTCCAAAAGGAAGTTATTCTAAAATCCCAAATATCTACTTTGTGCCGACAATTCCCGCGCTTAAAAATTGGTGTATGAGAGCGGGCTTTGCAAGCTTTGAAGTATTGGAAACTTCCCTTACATGTAAAGACGAACAACGAAAAACTAAGTGGATAGAAGGGCAAAGCCTTGAAGATTTTTTGGATCCTGACGATAGTAGTAAAACGATTGAGGGATATCCTTCTCCAAGAAGGGTATATGTCAAGCTCATAAAGGAAACAAATGGCAAAAAATAAAAAGATAGTCGCAACTAGGGATGAAGAACTTGATGTAGAAGTTCAAGAAGACAACACGATTTATCTTAGTACACATGAGAGTATTAATCAAGATCTTTGTGGAGAGATCCAAAAACTTGAACTCGGTTATGTTGAAGTAGAACTTATAACGACTGAAGATATGGTTGCCGATGATATGGGTCTGATCCACGGCGGATTTGTATTTAGCGCGGCTGATTATGCGGCTATGGCAGCTGTCAATGAGCGAAATGTGGTTCTTGTTGCAAGCGAATGTCAATTTTTATCTCCGGTAAAACTTGGAGATGTCGTTAAAATTATTGCAAAAGTACGTCATAAAGAGGGTAGAAAAAGAAATGTCGAAGTAGAAGCTTTCGTCACAGAGGTTAAAGTCTTTAGCGGTCTTTTTAAAACGGTTATCACTGAAAGACATGTCCTCAAGTTAAACCTTTTAGAGAGCGCTGGAGAGGATGACAAAAAGTAGTTTGACGCTCAGATTATAGAGTTCGTATCCAATAATCTGAAATAGCCTGTTCTTTTTTAATGGTGGTACTGCCGCCATGTCCGGGATAAATTGCTTTATCATAGTCGATCTTCTTGAATTTTTCTAAAGATTTTCTCATATCATCAGGATTTGAATAGGGAAAATCAGTTCTGCCGATAGAACGCTCAAAGATAAAATCCCCGCTAAACATCGCATCTTCTATCTCTATAGTTGAACACCCCGGACAATGCCCTGGAAAATGGCGAAACTTTACTTTGACACCATCAAAATCAAACTCCGCATCTCCCACAACTTCGACATCTGGATAAGA
>JBBRBK010000042.1:0-16236 GCA_038205935.1 Campylobacterales bacterium | reverse complement strand
CTATTGATCTGAGTTCTATCATCTCTAAACTTTCAAAACAGGATGAAAAACTTCAAAAAGAGATCGATAAACTCGCTGGAATGCTAAACAATGAGCGTTTTTGTGCAAATGCTCCTGAAGATGTTTTAGCTAAAAACCGTGAAGCACTTGAAGATGCACAAAGTAAACAAGTAAAAGTAAAAGAACAATTAAACTCTCTTCAAAACTAATCCCTTCAAAAATTTTAGTAGTATGTAGGATAATCCTACATACCAACATTTTTTAGTATATAAAGGTTAAAAATTTGTTTGATATTAAAAAATACGACACTTCCAATATCAAAAATGATCTCCTATCAGGGCTTGTTGTCGCTGTTGCACTTGTCCCCGAAGCGATCGCTTTTTCATTTATCGTTGATGTAAGTCCGATTGTGGGACTTTATTCTGCTTTTATCCTTGGACTTATCACTGCTCTTTTTGGCGGAAAACCGGGAATGATAAGCGGAGCAACGGGTTCAGTCGCCGTTGTTTTAGTCGGTTTAGCCCTAGAAGCAAAAGGACTTCTGATTTCTCAAGGAGCAAGCGGAGACACCCTCGCCTTTGGCATCATGCAGTACATCACACTTGCGGCTGTCATGGCTGGTCTTTTTCAGATACTCGCCGGTGTGCTTAAGCTTGGAAAATTTATCCGTTTAGTGCCTCTTCCTGCCATCTACGGATTTGTCAATGGTCTTGCTATCGTTATAGCAATGGCGCAATTCAAGTTTTTTCACTCAGATGATACTGCGATGTTTGTGCTTGTCGTTATCACGATGGCAATTATGTTTTTTCTTCCTAAACTCACAAAGGCTGTACCGTCTGGACTCATTGCAATCATCGCGCTTACTTTAGGCGTTTACTTCTTACATGTAAGCACTATGCTTGTCGGCGATTTAGCAAACCTGAGCGCATTTAAAGGGCAACTTCCAAGCTTTCATATTCCAGATACAATTCTGAGTTTTGATGCGATTATGATGGTCTTACCTTATGCTTTTATCGCCGCTATGGTCGGACTTATAGAATCCCTCTTAACCCTTTCAGTTCTCGATGAGATGAGTGACACACGAGGAAGTGCAAACAAAGAATGTATCGCTTTAGGTGCTGGAAATATGGCTTGTGGCGTTTTTGGCGGAATGCCCGGATGTGCGATGATCGGTCAGTCCATCATAAACTTCACTTCAGGCGGTCTTGGACGACTTTCAGGCGTCACGGCAGCTATCGGACTTATGATCCTTGTTGCATCTCTTACAGATACGCTCAACATTATCCCTATTGCCGTTCTTGTGGGGATCATGTTTATGGTGAGCATCGGGACATTTGAGTGGAGTAGTTTTTCTCATCTGCGACATATGCCTAAAGAAGATGCATTTGTCGTAGTATCAGTGACGCTTATCACCGTTTTTTCAGATCTTGCGACTGCAGTTATCGCAGGTGTCATTATTTCTGCTCTTGTCTTTGCGTGGAAACATGCACGTATTTATGCAAAAGTTAGCTTTACCGAAGATGGTACAAAGATCTATGAACTTGACGGTCCTCTCTTTTTTGCATCTACTGCGTCGTTTATGGATATCTTTGATGTTGAAAATGATAGTGAGCGTGTGATTTTAGAGTTTAAAAATGCTCGTGTTTTAGATTCTTCAGGTGTTGAAGCACTCAATGTGATCACAAAAAAATATGAAGATGCAGATAAAACTTTGATGTTACGTCACCTAAGCCGCGACTGCAAAGAGTTACTTATCAAAGCTGGCAGACACTGCACATTTGTAGAAGCTGCCGATGATCCAAGATATAAAGTAGCCTATAATTATTAAATAAAAGGCTTTATGGATAAAGCCCTTACATGTAAGCCTTTAATTCGCTTTTACAATAATAAAACGTTCCGGAATAACACTTCTATACTGTGGCATACTTTGTCCTATCGTCGCGTTGATATAGGTTGGGTCAGCGATCACATAGCGTTGATGTTCGATATAAAAAGCATCTCCGGGCATCGGAACTTGAATGGCCGTTGTCATATGATCTGCATATTTTACTCCGACCACATTCACATGAAAAAGTTTCTCCATCAGATATGCATATAAAGTTGCTCGATCTTCACAGTCACTTCCAGGGTAATAAAGCGTTTCCTCTGCGAACATAAACTTTTCTCGTCCAAACTGCTGCTGATCCGTTTCATAAACAAATGCATGTTGTACGAAGGAGAGTACAAAGTTCATTGCATCACTCGCGCGTTTGCCGTCTATATATTTTTTAAGAGCCGTAGCCACTTGAACATAAGTCTCATTTTCCATTGGCGCATCAAAATAAGTGTCATAATCAGCTTGAGGATAAGAGGCCATAAAATCAATGATATTTAGATTGTAATCAAACGCTATTTTGATCGCTTTGCCTTGATAACTGAACTGTAATGTTTTTGATTTTTTAGCAACTGGAAAATTTGGAAGCGTAAGAAGCGCCAAATCAAGCGGTCTTAGAGATCCTGGATAATCCTGATTATAAGTATAAATATTTCCTGCTCCACGCTTGTTGTAATAGCTAAGTGCATAAAACTTCTTATTATCCAGCGTATAACTTGGCGTGGAGTAGATCATCTTTTTAGAGTAAGTCAGTAAGACTACATGATTATTTTCTGCCAAGCCAACTTTCACGGCATATCCTAGCTTATTGAACACAAACCAGCTAAAGAGTTTTGCATCATCGGAGTCCTCAAATATTTTTGCAGAGAGCTGATTGACCAAAAGATAAACACCCCAATCGTTGAGATTTAACTGAGTAGTTGTCGCTTGAATATCTGCTATCAAAGCTTGATATTCACTAGAAGCGGTTTTATCAAAAAATGAAGCGATTCCCTCTTGCGTGTTTGGATAAAATCTTGCTTGTTTGAGTCCATACGGTGTTTGAAAATTCAGTGTTGAGCCGTAAAATAGGAAACTGATATCTTTGTGTAAAGATACAGGCTTTTGGATGATAACAGGCTTTTGCTCAACGATGGGCTTTGGTTCAGGATTGACATCGATCATCACTTTTGGGCCTAAACTCGGTGGCGCAACATAGGTAGTTTTTGGTAGAACTTTTGGCTTAGTTTTTTCATATAGAGTTTGCCCTGAATATTCTCTATACGCTTTCCACTGCTCTTTTAGATAGGTATCAAAAGCTTCGTCGCGTTCATCTTTATATTTTTGAAATGATTCATTCTGGGATTTTTTAAAATCTTCAAATGAACCTGCATGTAGCGTTAAAACAGTAAATAAAAGAACACTGCTAAAACGGCCAAATAGCATGTACAAGTTTACTTCCCCATCCCCGTTGCGTTGCACGATCCATGTCTCCCTCTGTTTTATAAAGTATCTTTGCATCACTCATCTGTGAAGAGCTGATCTGATTACTTTGACTAATATCATACGGTCTTATCACACCGCTGACTTGTATTACTTGTTTTTGCTCATCTATAAGTATTTCACGTTTTCCTGAGACAAAATAGTTTCCATTTTCCAAAATTTTGATTACTCTTGCAGAAACCGTCGTTGTAAATGATGCATCTTTTGTTGCTGCACCTTTACCTGCAAACGTGGAACTAGAGTTAGTTGCAAAACCGATATTAGTCAATCCATTAATCTTATTTGCCATTGCCGAAACAGCAGGATTGCCTCCATTTGCTGCTGTAATACCACCACCTAAACTGCTTGTATCACTGCTTGAGAGTGCTTTTGATCCTGTGTTACTACTTTTTGCAGTTTCTGAAATCACAATAGTTACAATATCATTCACACGCATCGCTTTATGATCTGAGAAAAGAGGATTATCCCCTTTTCCAAAGATACTTCCCGCAGAAGAGAAATCCTGCTGTTCTTGTTTAGCCGGCATCTCTTCAACATACTTAGGCGGCTCAAAATTGATCTCAGGATCCACAAGATTTTCTGCACAGCCAGTAAATGTGAGTAGAACATATAAGCCAATAAATAAAATTTTAATCATAAATCTCTTCTTTTTAAACAATCTAAAGGGCGGCTTTACACGCTCTTGCTATAATACTAGCAAAAAAAGTTCCAAGGAAGATTTATGAGTTTAAAAGAACAGATCAATACCCAAATAAAAGAAGCTATGAAAGCAAAAGAGAATGCAAAACGCGATGCACTTAGACTCCTAAGCAGTGCTTTTAAACAGATAGAAGTGGATGAGCGAAAAGAGCTCACTGATGAAGATGTCATAAAAATTATCCAAAAACAGATCAAACAAAGAAATGATTCTATCACTCAGTACCAAACGGCTGGACGCGATGACCTCATAGAAAAAGAGCTTTCAGAGATCGCATTTTATGAGCCATACCTACCAAAACAGCTTGGCGATGAAGAGTTAAGTTCTGCTATTAAAGCGATCATCTCACAAGTCGGAGCGGAGTCTATGAAAGATATCGGAAAAGTGATGGGAATGGCGAGTAAAGAGCTTGCAGGAAAAGTGGATGGAAAGCGTATCAATGAGTGTGCGAAAGCGTTACTTTCGTAAAAAAAACCTTACATGTAAAGATTAAAATGGGTAATTAAAATTTATTGCCCATTTTTTATAGCTTCTTTAATTATCGGTGCGACAGTCTCAGGGCTAATCTTTTTCTCTAAACAATACTTTGATTGAAGCCAAACTGAAAGTGGCTTTTGACCTTTGCTTGCATTACAACCACAGCAGCAAAGAGCAATATTTTCTCTCGTAATAATCTTGGCATCATTAATAATATGTTCCCAACTTGCAGCAGTTTTTTTAGAAATTTTTGCAGGTGTAAAATTCACTCCACAATAAACACATATTGTGTCTCTTTCTCTTACTTCAAGCTCTAAGCATTTAGGGATATTCCAATTATTTGCCATTATTTGCATCCTTTTTATTAGACAAGCATTATATTCATTTATTCCAAGATGACAAAATAGATAATTATAAATTTTATGCTTACACCCAAGGGCACTTCGCATGTAAAAAATTTCTCTGTCACTTTTTTATAAAAGTAACCAAAAAGCGTGTCAGCAGGATGGATTTTTTAACGCTTTATTTCGGTCGCTTCGTCTAAAAATGCAAAACTCGCAACTAGTTGCTCAAACAGTTGCATTTTCTTCACGACTCCACTCGGTCAAAAAAGCTAAAATCCAAAGTGACACAAAGAAAACGCCGCAAAAGTTTATCCGTCAGTTGCAACATCTGCAGAGCCGAGAAATTTCTTTTAAATTTCGTTAAGAAAATTCATCTGTTTGAAGCGAAGCTGAGTTTTGAATTTTTAGAGATTTAAAAGAAGTTTCTTGGGAACTTGCCAAAGGCAAGCTCGAAGCCGTTGCAAGAGCTTTTTGGTACTTTTTTGCGAAGAAAAAAGTACAGAAAGAAACCCTTTACATGTAAGCGATTGCGTTCCTACAACGTTTACGCTAAGTGCTCTTAGGTGTATTTAAAAAAGTCTTACATGTAAGGAAGATTACTTCCCGTATTTAAGAGTTTTCAGCGCCTCTTCCACATTATCCTGACGCATCAAAGATTCGCCTACTAAAAATGCATCCACTCCAGCTTTTCCTAAATCTTCTAGCTGTCCGTGCTCATAGATTCCACTCTCAGCGACGATAATTTTACCATTTGGAATGAGAGGAATAAGTTCGTAGCAAAGGTTCATATTCATCTCAAAAGTCTGTAAGTTTCGATGATTGATCCCAATGATGTCAGCTCCTGCGTAGATCGCTTTTGTGAGATCACTTTTGTCATGCACCTCAATAAGCGCTTCCATTCCAAGATGGCGTGTGTAGTTGAGAAGATCTTTTAACTCTTTTTTGGAAAGTGCCGCGGCGATAAGCAAGATAAAATCAGCGCCATAAACCATCGCTTCTAATACTTGATAGTTTGAAACGATAAAATCTTTTCGAAGGAGCGGAATCCCCACATAACGGCGAATCCCTGCGAGATACTCAATATCACCTTGAAAAAAGTGCGGTTCAGTGAGCACTGAAATAGCATTCGCGCCGCCTCTTTCATAGCCTTGTGCAATGGCTAAAGGGTCAAAGTCTTCACGGATAACACCTTTAGAAGGACTCGCTTTTTTGACTTCAGATATGATGCGGTACGGTTCTTCTGGAGTCGATCTAAGGTATGGAAATACATCTCTTGGAACTCTTGCATTAAAAGCCAATGAACGTCCCAACCAATCAAGACTAAACTTCTTCTCTCTCTCAATAAGATCTGCTTTTGTTCTTTTTATAATATCATCTAAAATCATTTACGCTTTTCCTTTATGCACTTGTTTATTGCTTCTATATGCTCTTTTATTTCTGGTTCATCAGAACCAATTTTTGCCACAACTTGATCCATAACTGCTTTGGCTTCTTTGCATTTATGAAGTTTATAATAACCCCACGCCAAAGAATCAAGATAAAAAGGGGAATCTTTCTCAAGTTTTAATGCTTCTTGTACATAAGCAACTCCCTTGCTGATATCCATGTCATGTTCGATCATCAAGTAGCCAAGATAGTTAAGATCAACCGCTTTTGGATCAGCTTCTACAGCTTCACTTAGATCTTTATATACGATATCCAAACTTTTTTTATCAATCTTTTTTCCCATACTTTCATATTTAAATATAGCACTTTGAGCAAGATACTGTGGTGTAAAACTCTCTTCGTAGAGCTTTTTAGCAAGCAGGGAAGCTTTGTCAAAAAGTTTAGCATCTACATAAAGTTGTAATAGTAACTCATCATTACAATGACAACCTTCTAGAAAAAGCATCATTTGTGAATAATTTTTTTGGTATCCATAGATTTTAATAAGATTTTGCGCAACTTCATCCGAAGGATCAATAGCATACAAGCGTACATAAGTAGCCGTCATAGCATCTATATTGTTCTCATTTGCATACATTGCTGCTAGTTTCATACATACCAGTTTTGAACATCCATAATTTTTGATATGGGCTTCCATAACATCTATAGCTTCTTGTTTTTTATTTAAATTCACATATAAAAGCGTTGCTACTCTATCTAAAATCTTTTCATCATAATTTTTTGTATACACTTTTTGCAAGTAAGCCAATGCAGCTGGTACATCTTTTTCTCGTATATAAATATCACTTACCAAGATAGCGTCTGAAGAATCTTTTGTCTCATTTGCTAGAGATAAAGCTCTAGTTTGTGCATCTTGCATTTTATCTTGATTGATCAGTGCTAGGATCTCATATCTTTTTAGCATATAGTTTTGTGGATATTTACTTTGATATTTTGTTGCAAGATCTAAAAGGAGATCATAATGATGAGCATTGAACAAGTCTTGTAAAGATCTATTCAGATACTCTGGCTTATCTGTCTTTTCATATGTTGTATAAAATAGTGAAGCCGAAGAGTTATAATCTTCCATTCGTTCAGCTTCAAGAGCAAATATTACATATCTATCTTCACCCTCAAACGCCTGGCTAGAAGACTTTGCACTCTGTGAAGGTTTCACGTCATTAACATTCATACATCCTGCAAAAAGCAAAGGTAGTAAAACGGTATATAAGATTTTAATCATCTAAAATTCCTGGGCATTCATCTTTTAATTCATCAACTCTTTGTTTAAAATAATCCCAAAAAGGGAATGTTCTACACTGAGTCGGTCTTGCTTCATACACTTTACAGCCATTACTTGGTCTATCATAAAAAATACAATCATAAGAGCCGTTGGTAACAACTTCTTTAAGAGAGTATTTATACCCTTTTTTATATAAATATTTCTCTACAAAAACTTGTGGCTCAAGTTTTAAAAGAGTTGCAAGAGCTGAAATCTCATCTGGAGAAACATAGATATAGCCGCTCTCTCCAGTACAACATTTTCCTTCACAGCTTTCACATTTGGAAGGATCAAAAGCGTAGGAAAATCCCTCTTTTCTCATTAAATCTGACATTTTATACTGTTCGTCCTTGCTTTTTCATAGACTGCCTCTGAAGCTTTGGAAAATTTATCTCCTTCAAAAGCTATAAACGGCGGTAAGATATTTAAAAGTGATTTGGAGTTTTTCCTTACATGTAACATCACTAAAGACGCACTTTTATCACTTTTTGAATGCACGAATTGTACATCAACTACTCTTAATCTAGCAACGCTGAGTTCGGCACAAAGAAGCGCAAACTGCTTAGCATCATAACAAAAAATAAAATGCCCTTGATGAGATAAGAGTTTAAATACTTTTGCAAAGAATTGCTTCAGCGGAAGATTGACATTGTATCTTGCCGTATAAAGCATCGGATCTTCGCTACGTGCGGCTCCATCATGGTAAAAGGGAGGATTGGAAACGATATAATCAAACCCTTTACTATCTTGAAACTCTAAAAAATCGGTATGGTGTATCGTGTAGGCTATCTCATTCTGTTGTGCATTTTTTGTCGCATACTTGACAAAGATCTCCTGTTTTTCAACAGCATGTAGTTCTACTTTTTCATTATCTCGTGCCACCAAAAGCCCGACGATTCCACATCCCGCACCCACATCAAGAAGGCGACCGCGAGGTTTAAAGGAGTTTATAAAATCATAGAGATAAATAGAATCGCTGTTAAAACAATAACCCGACTCTGGCTGATACAGTGTCATAAACACCCTTTTTTGATATAATTTTGTAATTATACAATAAGGGTATTAAATGATAATTATTCCAGCACGCCTAGCTTCTACAAGATTTCCTGAAAAAGTTTTAGCAGATATCGGTGGTTTACCGATGGTCGTGCGTACAGCTAAAGCTGTCAGTGCCATCGACAAGGTCGTTGTGGCAACTGATGATGAAAAGATTATGGCTACATGTAAGGCTTATGGCATTGAAGCGAGAATGACTTCACTCACACATAAAAGTGGAACAGATCGTATCAACGAATGTGCGCAACTCCTTGACATTCCAGATGATGAACTTATTATCAACGTCCAAGCGGATGAGCCATTCATAGAGATTTCTGTCGTAGAAGCGCTTGTCAAAAGACTAGAAAAACTCAAATCTGAGAATGCAGAGTTTGTGATGGGAAGCTGTTTTAATACTATCAACAGTGAATCAGCGCAAGACCCAAACCTTGTAAAAGTGATCTTGGATGACCAAGAAAATGCCATCTATTTTTCAAGAAGCCCTATTCCGTTTAACAGAAGCGGCGAAGCAACCTATTTTGGACATATCGGAATCTATGGATTTACGAAAAAAAGCTTGTATGAGTTTTGTAATCTAAGCGATGCGCCAATCGAAGATATAGAAAAACTAGAACAACTTCGCGCCGTGTTTCACCAAAAAAAGATTTCAATGGTAAAAGTTTCAAGTACAGGTTTTGGGATAGATACAGAAGAGGATTTAAAAAGAGCGGTAGAGATTTTTCTCAAATAGTCCAATAAACGGACTATTTAGAAAATGAGAATTAGATGTTATCGCGGATACCAAGATCTGCAACAATTTTGTTGTACGCTTCTCTGTTTTTAGATTTGAAGTAACGCATCAAACGACGACGTTGACCAACAAGTTTCAAAAGACCTAAACGAGATGCGTGATCTTTTTTAAATATTTTAAGGTGAGAAGTTAATTCTACAATACGAGTAGTTAAAAGTGCGATTTGAACTTCACTTGAACCAGTATCAGTTTCACTGCGTCCGAATTTTGCAACAATTTCTAATTTTTTAGCCGAATCTAAAGCCATAATAGCCTCCTGATGGGTATAATAATCTAGCTTCTTAAAAAGCCGAGGCGAAATTGTATCTAAAATCTCTTAAATATCATAATCACTTTGTAAAATATTTTTTTGGATATAATGTCTCTACTTTATAGAATTTTAGGAAATAAATATATTATGTTAATGACACGTGCGAGCGAATACGCTCTTTTAGCTTTAGTAGTATTAGCAAAGACATCAGGAGCTATGGACTCAGATACACTTTCAAAAGAGCTCAATATTTCTAAAAGCTTTTTATCTAAGATTCTCCAATCACTTACAAGACACCATATATTACAGTCTTTTAAAGGTGTGAACGGTGGATTTGAACTTATCCGAGACAGTAAAGAGATCACTATTTTAGAAGTTATGCGCGCAGTAGAAGGCAAAGGTCCAGCCGTATTTGACTGTTCTCCTTCAACTGAGTCTTGTCCATCCGATCAAGCAAAATCATGCTCACTTTGGCCATTTTTAAACAGACTTCAGGGAAAAATTGATAATTTTTTAGACACAGTAACAATCGCAGATTTAATAGAAGAGTAACATTTGGCAAAGCAAGTACCTTTTAGAAAACAGATTAGCCAAATTCTTAATTTTTTACTTGGCCAACGCGATTTAGGCGTTGTATTTTTTGTTGTCGCCATCATCGCTATCATTATCGTTCCGCTTCCTAGCGGTCTTCTTGATCTATTTCTTACTATCTCGATTGCTATTGCTGTTTTAATTCTTCTTATCTCTTTATACATTCCAAAACCAACGGATTTAACTACATTTCCAACGATCATTTTGATCGTCACCCTCTTTCGCCTTTCTCTCAATGTCGCAACAACAAGGATGATTTTAAGTCATGGAAGCGAGGGACCACAGGCGGTGAGTGACATCATCACCAGCTTTGGAAATTTTGTTGTAGGGGGAAATTTTGTTATTGGTATCATTGTTTTCTCCATTCTTGTCATTATCAACTTTATGGTTATCACCAAAGGTGCTGGAAGGGTTGCGGAGGTTGCAGCGCGTTTTACACTTGATTCAATGCCTGGTAAACAGATGGCAGTTGATGCGGACTTAAATGCTGGACTTATCGATGATGCACAAGCAAAACAAAGACGGGCAGAGATTCTTCAAGATGCAAACTTTTATGGAGCGATGGACGGTTCTAGTAAGTTTGTAAAAGGAGACGCCGTTGCGGGTATTCTTATCACCCTTGTCAATATTATCGGTGGATTTTTAATTGGTGTTTTCCAACACAATATGAGTGTCTCGGATAGTGCGGCAACGTTTACCATCCTTACCATTGGAGATGGCCTTGTCGGACAAATTCCAGCCCTTATCATCTCGACAGCAACAGGTATTATGATTACACGTTCATCGAGCGATGGCGATAACTTTGCTGAGGGGACCATCAAGCAGATGATGGGAAATGCGAAGATCATGATTATCGTGGGTGCGATTATGATCATGTTTGCTCTTGTTCCAGGACTTCCTACACTTTCTATGGGCTTTGTCGGGTTAGTCTTTCTCGGTCTTGGATATGCTCTTTATAAATATGAACTCGGCGAACTTACCATTCTTAACACCCTTGCTCCACTTTCAGGTGAGACAAAAACTAAACTTAAAAATGGACAGCCTGATACCAGTGTCCCAACCAAAGCTCCGCCAAAATCGAGTGCGGATATAGCAAAAGAAGAGGAAGCAGCACTAGAAGATATCTTAAAAGTAGAAATGTTAGAACTCACCCTTGGCTATCAACTCATCCGTCTTGCAGATGCTGCTCAAGGTGGCGATTTGCTCGAGAGAATCCGATCTATGAGAAGAAAAATTGCTTCAGATTTTGGATTTTTGATGCCTCAGGTTCGTATCCGTGATAATTTGCATCTCAAACCAAACCAATATCAGATCCTTTTAAAAGGGATCTCTATCGGCGAGGGAACAATCATCCCTGATAAATTTTTGGCAATGGACAGCGGAATGGCAACAGGAGATATGGAAGGTGAAGCAACAAAAGAGCCTGCCTTTGGTCTTGATGCCATTTGGATCTCACCAAATAAAAAAGAGGATGCCATCATTAACGGCTACACTGTTGTCGATCCTGCAACCGTCATTTCAACACATATGAGTGAGCTTGTTAAGCGCTATGCTGAGGATCTTCTTACTCGACAAGAAGTTCAGTCTCTTGTTGATAAAATTAAAACAGACTATCCTGTCGTTATTGATGATGTTCTTAAAGTTGCATCTATTGGACTTATACAAAGAGTCTTTAGGGCGTTGCTACATGAAAAAATACCGCTTAAAGATATGCTCACTATTTTAGAAACGATTGCGGATATCGGAGAGTACACAAAGAATGTAGATATCATCACAGAGCAAGTCCGTGCAAAACTTTCTCGTGTCATCACTCAAATGTACACCGGGGACAATGGTGTTGTTAATCTATTGACTTTTTCTACTGCAAGCGAGCAAATGATGCTAGAAAAATCAAAAGAAAATAATGGAGTCAGAAACCTCTTACTTAATGTCAGCGAGATTAACAATCTCATCCAAGTCACCAGTCAAAAAGCGACCGAAGTACTTCAAAAAGGGATCTCACCTGTTATCATCATCGTTGATCCACAACTCCGTAAGCCGATTGCAGAGATTTTTGAAAGGTTCAGCCTTGATGTCGTTACACTCTCACATGCAGAGATAGATTCAAACGCAAAATTTGAAGTTATGGGCTCCATAAATCTCGTCTAAATTTTAGTTAATCAAAAAGGAAATACATTGAATAGTAAAAATATCTACCATCTCTCTCACACTGACCTAGATGGTTACAGTTGTCAACTCGTGATGAGCTACACACCACATAATATTAAAAGTTTTAACGCAAACTACGGTGCAGAGGTGAGAAGCAGACTTGATGAGATAATGGATACCATTAAATCAAATACTGAGAGTGCAACTATTCTCATCACGGATCTTAACCTTACAATGGATGAAGCAAGATGGCTTGATCGCGAAGTAAATATGCTGCGTGAAAAAGGAAGAGAGATTCAAATCACCCTTCTTGATCACCATGGAAGCGGACAAGATAGTGCAAATAAATTTAGCTGGTATTTTCTTGACACAACAAGAAGTGCGACTAAAATTACCTATGATTATGCAAAAGAACACTTTGAACTTCACGAAGAAGAGTGGATGGAAAAATATGTCAATATTGTCAACGCTGTCGATCTTTGGAAACAAGAAGAAGCGTTTAACTTTGAGTTTGGAAAAGTTTGTATGCGTCTTATTTCTGAAACAAGAGAGCTAAGCCGTGTAACTTTTGGAGATGATGATAGATTTTATAAAATCTCACTTTTAAAACAAGCCGTCGAATTTATCTCCCATGAAAAAGCAAATATCGCTCTTGATGATGCAATTCATAAGATGAAAAAAGAGTTTTTTAAGGCAGAACAAGATGATACGCTTGATAATCTCTCAACTGCTTATATTGTCAATCTTTTAGGACAAAAATTTACTCAGATGACTATCTACTACAAAGGGTACAAAGGCTTTTTAAGCTATGGAGTAGGAAATACTTCTATCGTAGGAAATGGCTTTTTAACTAAGTTTGACGAATATGACTTTATCGTTGATGTAAGTTCAAGAGGGACAATGAGCTTTCGTGCAAATAACAAGGTAAGCGTCTCTCAGATATCAAAAGAATGGGTAGATGGCGGTGGACATCCAAATGCTGCTGGAGGACGTATCATAGGCTTTAAAGAGCAATATAGATATGACAAAGTGAAAGATCAGATCTTAAAACTTATAGCAGATAAAGAAGCTGTTGCTGGGGATTTAGAATATAAAAAAGAGAGTTAAAAACTCTCTTACATGTAAGAGCTTATTTTCAAAATACAATGTCACTTTAACTCCTAAACAACAAAGTAAAATGTGCAAGGATGTCGTATGAACCGCAAAGCAGTAGTAGCTTTTACTCTAATTTCATTCAATCTCTCATATGCTCAAACTGTTGATGAACTTTTTACCGGCAGTAGATTAGATCTGCAACTTCGAGCATTTTGGTACGATGGCAGACGTGATCTTAAAATCAATCGCACTTCTTTAACTGTAGGTGGGATCGTAGGAGTACAAAGCGGTACATACGAAGGTTTTAGCGCTAAAGCCGCTTTATACTCAAGTAATGCGCTCTCATCACTCAACCACATGCCAGATTCTGCTGCAACTCAAAATCTTCAAGCAGATGGAGACAATATCAATACGCTTGGCGAGGGATACTTGCAATACAGCGGTTATAATAGCTCCATTAAACTTGGACGCCAAAGACTCGATTTTCCTCTTGTAAACGATTACTACAATCGTATGCTTCCAAACAGCTTTGAAGCACTAAATATCGAAAATCATACTTTAGATACTCTCATCTTTAAAGCCGCTTATGTCACGAAATGGAAATATAAAACAGACAACAACTTTGAATCTCCAACAAATATATCAGGCATCAAACGTGATATTGCCATCATCGGAGCACTCTATACTCCAAATAGTGACTTGAAGGTAGAGTTTTATGATACTTATATTCAAGATGTGATGCACGCTCCTTATTTACAACTCACTAGTAAAAATATCTTGGATTTCTCTAATGGATCAATCTTTTCTGGAGGCTTACAATATCTAAGTGAAAAAAGTATTGGACAAAATGCTGCGGGAAAAGCGGATACTTATCTACTGGGACTCAAAGGAGCGCTTTCAAATGGAGCATGGAGTTTAAGTGCACTCTACACCCGTATAGGGAGTCAAGCACTGCTTGGTACAGGAAGCCGTTATGAGATGATGGGATGGAGTAGTTTTCTCACATATACCGATCTTCAAATCGATGGAGAAAGCGAAAATGCCGGAGCTATTGCTTATGCAACAATTCTCTCATATACACCTAATCCATCTTTTACGATAAGCACAAAATATGCTTATATCCATCAAGTTGATAGCTTACAATCAAACCCTCTTTCTTTAACAAAGAACCCTCGCCCCGATTCAAATGAATACAACATTGATGCCACTTATAAAATAGAGAAAAATTTTCAATTACGAACTCGTTTAGCTTATCTCGATTATCTTAAGGGATCTACTAGTCTATACAAAAATAAAGCTTTTGATGAAACAAATGTAAGACTCATCGCTGATTGCTCTTTAAATTTTTCGAAATGAGTTTTGAGCTTACATGTAAGAGAGTAAGAACTCTTACATGTAAGACTTATTTTTGAGTAGGAAGCTCTTTATCTAGCTGATCTGTTGCCTGCTTTGACTGAAACTGCTGCCATAATTGTGCATCACCATTATGTGCACTGTTTGTAGGAGCCTGAGTACATCCACTCATCATTACGACAGCTGTGATCATTCCTAAACTTACAATAGTTTTCATAAAATTATTCATTTGGCATTTCCTCACGTTCAATTATTTTTCCGTAATTATTTTAGCAGATTGCTTAGTTATTGATAAAATATCTATCAACTCCATTAGCAATTCCATAAGCCATATTTTGCTCATATGTCTTATCTATTAACATTTGTGATTCTTGCGGATTAGTTATAAAACCAATTTCTACAAGAATTGCCGGCATTTGAGCCCCAACTAAAACCCAAAATGGACCTTCACGAACGCCTGCATCCACAACATCTTTATGATATTTTCTAAGATTACCTAAAATACCTTTTTGTACATCAATAGCGAGTTTATTGGATGCAATACGAGTAAGGTTCGTTGTGAAATTTAAAAATGTTGATTTGCCATAACTATTCATATCTGAAATATCAGTAGAGTTTTCCATAGCAGCAACCCTTGTGGCTCTACTACTTCTTGAAGGAGATAAAAAGTATGTTTCAATGCCGCAAGCCCTATCAGCACTTGCACTACTTACTGCATTCGCATGAATTGAGATAAAAAGATCTGCATCTTTTCTATTGGCTAGAGCTGTACGCTCTTTGAGCTCTATAAAAGTATCGTTATCTCTAGTCATATACACTTTATATCCACGGCTTACAAGCATATTTCTCACATTCTGGGCTACGTCCAAAACAACATTTTTTTCATAATAGTTTTTATATCCTATTGCTCCGGAATCTTTTCCACCATGACCTGGATCAATCACAATGATTTTTTGCTTAAATGATTTAGAGTATTTTTTTATATCTTCAGAACTCTCTTCTGCTTCTTTTGGCTCTTCTACTTTCGCTGACGTACCTTTAAATAATTCTCCAACAGGCTTTGCATCTGCTGCTATCACCGTGATTTTAAGATCATTACCATTAACATCAAAACTAAGATTTATTTTATCTTGATCTTCAAAAACAAGACGTAATGTTTTTGTATCAAATTGATTGAGTTTTATTCTAGAAATTCCTTGTTTTATTAAAGCTTGATTTTTTGTCAAAGAGGATGAAGATATATCAAAAATATACCGAAAACGATTATGTTTTGTATCATGGATCGTAAAATATTTAATTTGCTTAGGATCAAGATCTTGATCAAAACTTAAAATTAAAGTATCCTCATCCCACCTAACAGACTTCATTGTAGT
>JBBRBK010000041.1:0-16397 GCA_038205935.1 Campylobacterales bacterium | reverse complement strand
ACAATATGTGCCGCCCCAGCGACGTTTTCAAGCGCACTTGTTTCAAGAATCTCTATCTCAAGCAAAGAAGCGATATCCATAGGATACGCTGATAAAATCAGTTTCAACCTCTCTAAAAAATCACCTTTCAAAAGTTGTAATGCGCCGATATTGACGCTTACATGTAAGGCAAAACCAATTTGTTTCCACTCATTAATCTGCTTTAAAGCGGTAGTTATTACCCATTCACCTATGTCAACTGAGAGTTTATGTTCTTCTATAAGTGGAAGGAAATCCAGCGGAGGAACAAGACCTTTCTCTGGATGATTCCAGCGTATAAGTGCTTCTGCACCGACAATCTCACCTGTTTTCATATTGACTTTAGGTTGATAATAAAGTTCAAACTCATTTTCTTTGAGTGCTTGGTGAATGCGTTCAAGGTTCTCGTGTTGCACTCGTATATCTTTATCATGTTCTGAATCAAAAATATGATACTTGTTTTTGCCAGACTGTTTTGCCAGATACATTGCCTGATCTGCCTGACGTATAAGCTGATCGCCATCCACCTTTTCATTTTCTTGAGGATAAAATGAAACACCTATACTCGCCGTAACGTTTATACTTTTCTCCTCTATGATAATAGGCTGACTTGCGGCGTCCAAAAGGCGTTGCATAACAGGAATCGCAATCGCCGTATCAGACATATCAGCGATGATAGCAACAAATTCGTCACCTCCAAGTCGTGAAAGTGTATCACCCTCTCTTAGCGCATTTTTCATTCGTGATGATACGCTTATTAGTAGCTGATCTCCCACGCCATGACCATAGGTGTCATTGACCTCTTTAAATCCATCAAGATCAAGGTAGACAACCGCCAAATATCCCCCTTTTCTATTTACATGTAACATCGCCTGACGAAGACGATCTGATTTTAGTACACGGTTTGGAAGACCTGTCAAAGGATCATAATGAGCAATATATTCAAGCTGTTTTTCATGCTTTTTCATATCTGTGATATCTTTTACACTTATAAGAAATCTTTTTTGATCGGGCATCATTGAAACAGACATACTAATGATCAATCGCTTATTATCTTTAACAAGACAAGTTTTTTCAAAAGATTCTAGATATCCTTTTTCTAAAACACTAGTCAATGCTTCTTTAGCGCGCTCCAAATCTTCAGGTGCTGTAAGAGCAATGCAAGATGTTCTTAAGAGTTCCTCTCTTGTATATCCTGTCATGTTCAGATAAGAATCATTAAACTCTAAAAAGTTCGATTCCATATCGAGAACTGCTATGCCGTCTCTTGAAATATTAAAGATAGTCTCTAACTCATCTTTTTGAAGGACTAGAGCTGCTTCGACCTCTTTTTGTACTGTTACATCTAATGCAGCGCCAATAATTCCATTGATATTATCATTTTCATCAAAATAGACTTTTTTATAAATGACTAAATTATGATTTCTATTTTCATTTTTGTTAAAAAAATCATTCTCATATATTTGAGTTTCATATGGATTTGCAAAAAGTTCCAGATCTTTTTTATGATATTGTGATGCTTTTTCTAAAGGAAAAAAATCTAAAAATGTTTTACCGATAATATCCTCTTTTTTTAAGCACAGAAGCTTTAAATAAGGTTCATTAAATCCAAGATATTTTCCTTCTACATCTTTGTAAAATAATGCAATTGGGATGCTATCTATCAATGTCTGTAAAAAAATCTGTTCACGTTGAAGATTTGCACTTATCTCTTCGATGGATTGTTTTATATTTTCTTGTTTGGTGATATCATAAAACCAGCCTAAAACACAATCTTCACCCTCAAATTCTATAGGCATATAAGAAGATAAAGTCCATAGCGTAGAGCCATGAATATTGAGCTTTACGAGCTTATTGTAGATCCTCTCTTTCTTTTTAATCTGCTCTAGGATCTCAGCATATTGCGATTGATCGGCATAATAATTTTGTGGATCTTTTCCAAGTACTACTGAGATATCAGATTGTATGAGTCTTGCGTACGCTTTGTTAGCAAAGATAACCTTGCTTCCTTTCGCACTTGCAACTCTCACTGCAATGGGACTCATTTCCAAAAGCATTCTAAGATTTTTCTTATTTTCTCTTAAAGCTATCTGATCTGCAATATCTTTGATTACGGCTATAAAATATCTGATATTGCCATTTTCATCTCTTATGGCTGTAGCCGTCAGATTTGTCCAAAGAGGCTTGCCATTGTTATGAATATAACGTTTTTCTATACTAAAACTGTCACTTTTTCCGGCATACAACTCCGCTGCATGAGCGAGATCATTTTGCAAATCATCTGCAAATGTGATCTCTTGAAATGTCTTACTTAAGAGTCCTTCTTTTGAGTATCCTAGAAAATCACACAACTGCTTATTGACATGTATCCAACGTCCATCTACGCTTACATGTGCAATGCCAATTCCCGCTTTTTCAAACGTAGTCTCAAACATCTCTAAACTGTTATCTATCTCTACTTTCAAATACACTCCAATACATCTTCTATCTTTATTCGCGCATTATAATATTTTTTACTTTCAAAAACTATATTGTAATTTTTTTGGAGTAAAATGTTCAAAGATACTTACATGTACGGAGTTGACTATGAAAAAACAAAAAGTAACTATTGATGGAAATGAAGCTGTTGCGCGAGTTGCCCACAAAATAAACGAGGTCATCGCCATCTACCCCATCACGCCCTCTTCTCCTATGGCGGAACTTAGTGATGTGCTAAGTATGAAGGGTGAGAAAAATATCTTTGGAACTGTACCTGAAATCATGGAGATGCAAAGTGAAGGAGGAGCGAGTGGAACAGTACACGGAGCACTGCAAACTGGCGCACTCACTACGACGTTTACCTCTTCGCAAGGTTTACTCTTGATGATTCCCAACATGTATAAGATAGCAGGCGAACTCACGCCTACAGTCTTTCATGTAGCCGCGCGCTCACTTGCCGCTCAAGCACTTTCCATCTTTGGAGATCACAGCGATGTTATGGGCGTACGCCAAACTGGATTTGCCTTGTATTCTTCAAACTCCGTACAAGAAGCACATGACGCGGCTCTTATCTCTCAAGCGGCATCTTTAAAATCACGCATCCCTTTTTTACATTTTTTTGACGGTTTTCGTACATCGCATGAAGTAAGTAAGATAGAGCTTCTCGATGAGGAAGTTTTAAAAGCGATGATCGATGAAAAACTAGTTTTTAAGCATCGTGCGCGTGCGCTTTCTTCAGATAATCCTTTCATCCGTGGAACATCACAAAATCCAGATGTCTACTTTCAAGGACGAGAGAGTGTAAACAACTATTACACAGCTTTACCCGAGATTTTACAAAACGAGATGGATCGCTTTGCCACGCTCACTGGTAGAGCTTATCATCTCTTTGACTATGTTGGAGCACCTGATGCGACGCATCTTATCATCATTATGGGTTCAGGCGCGCAGACAGTCGATGAAAGTGTAGGCCATTTTGTCTCAAAGGGCGAAAAAGTTGGAATGATAAAGGTGAGACTTTATCGACCATTTTCAATGAAACATTTTATCGCCGCTCTTCCAAAGACAGTGACAAGCATTGCCGTTTTAGACCGCACAAAAGAGATCGGAGCTATGGGCGAACCGCTTTATCTTGATGTGGTTACAGCTCTCAGTGAGATGCACCAAAACGGCGAACTCCCCTTTGCTATGCCTCGTGTTATCGGTGGTCGTTATGGACTTTCATCTAAAGAATTTACTCCCTCTATGGTTAAAGCTATTTTTGATGAACTTTTAAAACCAGAGCCAAAAAACCACTTTACCATCGGAATCTATGATGATAAAAGTCATACTTCGCTTGAGTGGGATAAAAGCTTTTCTATTAGTGAAGAAAAAACATTTCAAGGTGTCTTTTTTGGTCTTGGAAGCGATGGAACGGTGGGAGCAAATAAAAACTCCATCAAGATCATCGGCGAGGAAACTCCTAACTTTGCTCAAGGCTACTTTGTCTATGACTCTAATAAATCAGGTTCTATGACGACGTCACACCTGCGTTTTGGCCCTCATGAGATCAAATCGAGCTACTTGATAGAACAAGGCAATTTTGTCGCTTGTCATCAAAGTGTGTTCTTAGAAAAATTTGACATCTTGCGCTATGCTCAAAACGGTGCGATTTTCTTACTCAACTCTCCATTTTCAAAAGAGATTGTTTTTGCCAAACTTCCAAAAAAAGTACAACAAGAGATCATCGATAAAAAACTCAGATTTTATGTGATCGATGCGGCGAAAGTGGCAAGTGCAAGCGGAATGGGACGCCGTATAAACACTGTCATGCAGACCTGTTTCTTTGCCATTTCTGGGATACTCCCACGAGAGGAAGCCATAGAAAAGATCAAAGGAAGCATCCAAAAAAGCTACGGTAAAAAGGGTCAAAAAATAGTAGATATGAACAATGCCGCTGTGGATAATACCCTTGTTAATCTCTTTGAGGTGGAGATTCCTTTACATGTAAGCGGCAATATCGAGATGCGCCCGCTTATCAAAGGCGATTATGATGCCTTTGTTGAAAATATCACAGCGAAGATTATCGCAGGATTTGGAGATGAGATAAAAGTTTCTGCTATGCCTGAAGATGGAACTTGGCCAAGTGGAACGACGCAGTATCAAAAACGAAGTACTGCGTTGGAAGTGCCCGTTTGGGATGCAAATGTCTGTATCCAGTGCAATAAATGTGTCATCGTTTGTCCACATGCGGCGATCCGCTCAAAAGTGGCGGATGAAGATATTTTGCAAGATGCGCCAAGTCTCTTTTCTTATGTCTCGGCAAAAGGAAAGACCTTTGAACAACAAGAACAGTTTATGATCAGTGTGGCTGTTGAGGATTGTACGGGATGTAGTTTGTGTGTTGAGGTGTGTCCGGCGAAAAATAAATCTCAAACAAATCTCAAAGCGATCAATATGTGCCCACTCGATGAAGATTTACGAGAAAATGGCGCAGAAGCTTGGGATTTCTTTACGCATATTCCTGCGTATGACAGAAATAAACTCGACCATAGCAAACTCAAAGAATCCCAGTTTTTAGAACCGATGTTTGAGTTCTCAGGTGCGTGTCCAGGATGTGGAGAAACACCTTATATCAAACTCGCTTCTCAGCTTTTTGGTGATCGTATGGTAATCGCAAATGCGACGGGATGTTCTTCCATTTACGGCGGAAATCTGCCGACAACGCCTTGGAGAAAAGATGAAAATGGCAGAGGTCCGGCTTGGTCAAACTCTCTTTTTGAAGATAATGCGGAGTTTGGTTTAGGATTTCGTCTAGCCATCGATAAACACAGCGAAAATGCCCGTGAACTAATTGAAGAGATGAGAGAAAATATCGGAGCTGATTTATGCGATGCCTTGCTTACATGTAAGCAAAAAGATGAACCTGAAATCTTTGAACAAAGAGCAAGAGTTGAAGAGTTGAAAAAAATGCTTCAAACTATCGATACTCCAGAATCTGCACGCTTACAAACACTCGCAGATTATCTGGTCAAAAAATCTGTCTGGATGATGGGCGGTGATGGCTGGGCGTATGATATAGGCTATGGCGGACTTGACCATGTGCTTGCAAGCGGAAAAAATGTCAACATTTTAGTGCTTGATACGCAAGTCTACTCAAATACAGGCGGACAACAATCTAAAGCGACCATGACGGGAGCTGTTGCCAAATTTGCCGCGGGTGGAAAACCGCAGATCCCTAAAGACCTTGCCATGATGGCGATTGCTTATGGAAATGTGTATGTTGCAAAAGTAGCGATGGGCGCAAATGATGCTCAGACTGTAAAAGCATTTGTAGAAGCTGAGGCGTATGATGGACCTTCTCTCATCATCGCCTATTCTCATTGTGTGGCGCATGGATATGACCTCAAGTATGGAATGGATCATCAAAAACTCGCCGTCGATAGCGGACTTTGGCCGATCTTTCGATACAACCCAGAGCTTCCAAATCCTATGCACCTTGACTACAAAGGGCCGCAGATCGACGTGAAAAACTTTATGTATCAGGAAACCCGCTTTAAAATGGTGGAAAAACTTGACTTGAACAATGCACAAGAGTATCTGCAAACGGCGCGTGTCAATGCACAAGAGATGTACAAACGCTACAAAAATCTTGAAGATTCATTTAATACTCAAGAAGGAGAGATCTAATGGACTTAACCACTACATATATGGGCTTAAAGCTCAAAAATCCCATCATCGTAGGTGCTTCACCGCTTACTTCTACTTACGAGTCTATTGTCGAGCTTGAAAAACAGGGCGCGGCGGCAGTGGTGTTGCACTCTATCTTTGAAGAACAAATCAACCACGAAATAGGCGAAATCGACCATTTTTTATTTAAAGGAAGTGAATCTTATGCGGAATCTCTTGGCTATTTTCCAGAAGTGGTTTTGAGCAACTTAGAGTCTGATGCTTATCTCGATGAGATTAGACGGGTCAAAAAAAATCTTTCTATTCCCGTTATCGCTTCACTCAACGGCGTATCAAAAGGCGGATGGATTAAATATGCCAAAAAACTCCAAGAAGCAGGAGCTGACGCGCTCGAACTCAACATCACTTATATTCCAACAGATATCGATACTGATGCAAGAGATGTCGAACAGCTTTATCTCGATGCGCTCCAAGCAGTCGAAGAAAATGTAAGTATTCCCGTAAGTGTAAAAATGAATGCCTATTTTTCCGCACCTGCTCAGATGGCTAAAAAACTTTGTGACGCTGGAGCAAATGGACTTGTATTCTTTGATCGACCCGTACATGTAGACATTGATCTTGAAAATCTGAATTCCGTTCAGGTTATCAATAAAAGCAGTTCAAAAGACCTCAGCGAAACACTTCGTTGGAGTGCACTTTTATATAACAGACTCCCGCTGTCACTATGCGCTTCCACAGGTGTTCATACGCATGAAGATATCTTAAAGGCAATGATGAGCGGAGCAGACGCGGTGCAAATGGTAAGCGCGATTTTGGAGAATGGACACTCTCACATTGCCACAGTTCTTGAAAATCTCACGGCTTGGATGGAAGAAAAAGAGTACATCTCAATAGAGCAGATGAAGGGAAGCATCTCTTTGGCACATACCTCAAATCCTGCGGCATACGAAAGAGCAAACTATATGCGTATTCTTACAGACTACCGCTTTTAGAGCTATATGCATCATTTTTCCAGATTGGATTTTGCCTTTCATTCTGGAAAAAGGTTCCCATGAATGAATCCAATCAAGCACTTTATCAGCTTCCATAGGACGGGCGATTGTAGTAACTGTTCTTTAGAATCAAAAAAAAATATATATAATTGAGTTATAATAAACAAATGGATATCAATTCAAGGAGATTCTAAATGAAAATGAAAATTTTAGCTGCATTAGCAGTAACGGTGGTAGCAATACAATTTATCCCTTACGGGAAAGACCATACCAATCCTCCAGTTTTGAGTGAACCACAATGGGATTCTCTTCAAACTAAAGAGCTTTTCAAAAATACTTGTGCAAATTGTCACTCAAATCAAACAACTTATCCGTGGTATAGTAATATTGCACCTGTTTCATGGTTAGTAGAAAGAGACGTTACAGAAGGTCGTGAACATTTTAATGTTTCCATGTTAGGAATACAGAAAAAAAATAAAGTTAAAGATGCTGCTAAAGAGCTACGTGAAGGTGAAATGCCACCAATCTTTTATCTTCCAACACATCCAGAAGCTAGGTTAAGTGATACTCAAAAGCAAGATCTAATCAATGGTTTAGAAAAAACTTTTGGTAAAGAAACAAAAGATAAAGAGTAAATTCTAAAAAAAACAAGAATAATGAAGTTACATTTATAGCCTTTACATGTAAAAGGAAAATATCATGGGTGAAGAGATGAAAAGCATCGGACTGAGTTCGTATGAGGCTAAAGCACGATTACAACAGTATGGTCTAAATCTTCTTTCTCTTAATCAGAAAAAAACAGTTTTCTCTATGGCTTTTGACGTTATCAGAGAGCCGATGTTTTTGATGCTTCTTGGCGCTGGTGGCATCTATCTTGCTCTTGGTGATATGTCCGAAGCGATATTTTTACTTCTCTTTGTCTTTGTGGTGATCGCAATTACTTTAGTGCAACAGCATAAAACACAACGCGCCTTGGAATCTCTTCGTGACCTTTCAGCGCCTCGTGCATTGGTGATAAGAGATGGCGAAGAGATCCGCATTTCAGGGCAAGATGTAGTTCCCGGCGATCTGCTTGTTTTACATGAAGGCGACCGTGTACCTGCTGATGCCAAATTAGTCAATGGACAGCTCTGGGTCGATGAATCACTTCTCACAGGAGAATCCGTTCCCGTAATCAAACTAGCCGATGGAGTTGCATCACTTTTGGCCAGTACCGTTGTGACAAAGGGCTATGGGCAAGCTGTAGTAGAAAAAACCGGAAATCATACAGAAGTGGGAAATATAGGCAAAGCACTTTCTATCTCCTATAAGACTATTTCAAGACTGCAACAATCTTCACGCGGCATCATCAAAAATCTTATCATCATAGCTTTTGTAATGGTCTTCATCCTTATACTGCTCAACTGGTTATGGAATCAACAGTCCTTGTTGCAAAGTATACTCTCAGGTATCACTTTGGCGATGGCTATCCTGCCTGAAGAGATCACCGTTATCCTTACTGTATTTTTGGCTTTAGGTGCTTGGCGCATCGCGAAGAAAAATGTGCTTACTCGTAATATTACAGCTGTTGAAGCGCTTGGAACTATTACGGTACTTGCCGTAGATAAAACGGGGACATTGACGCAAAATTCTATGCAAGTTGCCGAACTCTCAGTAGATAATGGCTCATTTACATCCACATCAAACGAGGAACTAGAGGAAAATTTTCACTCTCTTGTAGAGTTTGCAATGCTAGCAACTCCTGCAGATCCTTTTGACCCGATGGAAAAAGCAATACACTCTTTTGGACACAAGTATCTCAGCGGCACCGAGCATATCCATGATGAGAGTATTTTAGAACATGAATATGAATTATCCGCAGAGATCTTGGCTATGACACGTATCATCTCCAGTGAAGAGCCTTTAGTTTATCTCTTAGCTACCAAAGGTGCGCCCGAGGCTGTAGCAGATCTGTGTCATCTTCCTCAAGAGAAATTAGAAGACATTCAAGAGAGAGTAGAACTCATGGCTAAGCGTGGACTTCGTGTGCTTGGAGTCGCCCGTGGAGAGTGGAAAAAAAAGGATGAAGAAGCAAGTTGGCCAAAAAGTCAGCACGATTTTGATTTTACATTCCTCGGTTTGGTAGGTTTTATAGACCCAATCCGCCAAGAGGTGCCCTCTGCCATAAAAGAGTGCTTGGACGCAGGCATCAAAGTTTTGATGCTCACAGGTGACCATCCCGCAACTGCGCGGGCAATAGCCGAACAAATCGGCTTAGCAAAAGATGTACAGGTTATTTTAGGTGATGAGATAGCAACATTAAGTGATGATATTTTAAAAGAGCGTTTAAAAACTATTACCGTCTGTGCGCGCATGAAACCTGAACAAAAATTAAGACTTGTAAAAATATTACAAGATGATGGAGAAATAGTCGCCATGACGGGCGATGGCGTAAACGATGCACCAGCACTCAAAGCCTCAAACATCGGAATTGCGATGGGGCAAAGAGGCACGGACGTCGCCCGTGAAGCATCATCAATCGTTTTACTCAATGACAGTTTTGCAAGTATCACCGATGCCATCGCTCAAGGGCGACGCATCTATGACAACATCACCAAAGCCACACGTTTTGCATTTGCAGTGCATCTGCCTATTATTCTCCTCACACTTTTGCCTGCTCTACTTCAATGGCCCATACTGTTGATGCCGGCACACATCGTACTGCTTCAACTTCTGATCGATCCCGCATGTTCACTTGTATTTGAATCAGAACCGCCTGCTGCTGATATCATGAATCGTCCACCTAGAGGTGTTGCAACGAGTCCGTTTGCACTATCAAATATCGGTTTTGCACTTATCCAAGGAGGAGGAATCGCTTTTATTTTGATTACGGGAGACCTACTCTTGCGGTATTTTCATTACACTGACACAGAGATCCGCATCAGTGTATTTATCACCTTTGTGTTAACAATATTTCTTCTCATTTTAGCAAATCGTAATCAAACATATTCTATACAAGCAGTTCCAAAAGAAAAAAATCCTTGGATTATTTACATGCTTGGCGGCGTGAGTATTATCCTAGCTTCTGTAGTTTTTATCCCCCTGCTTCGTAATATTATGAAGTTTTCACAATTTAGCAGTTCGACATTATGGGCATCTTTGAGTATGTTGCTAGCAAGTGGAGTGTGGCTGGCATTTTTATATTTTATAGATACAAGAGAAAAGAGAAATTAACATTATTAATCTCTTATTTTCTCAGCATAGCGAGTCAAAAATATTAGCTCCTAGAAATATTTTTGTTTATGATATTTCCTCGCTTTATAAAAGCTTTATTAGTGGTGTTTCTCTCAAATTACTCTAAGGACAAGTTTCAAAATTCATTATTTTTCTTTATCGACACTATAGGCCATCATTGGGACAAAAAAGAGTGTCAGTAACGTTCCTACAATGAGTCCACCGATGGCAACATCCGCTAGCGGCGACAGACGCTCCAATCCTACAGCCCATTCAAAAGCGATTGGGAGCATTCCGGCAATGGTTCCAAATGCCGTCATCATAACGGGACGGTAACGGAGTCGTACACTCTCTATGGCGCTCTCAAACGGTGGATGGGTGCGACGCTTCTCTTTGTAAAAGTCGATCAAGAGGATCGAGTTTTTAATAAGAATTCCAAATAGCAATAATATACCGAGCATACTGGGCATACAGCTTGGTTTGTCAAAAAGTAGCATTCCCCACGCCGCACCGATCATAGCAAACGGAAGAGTAAGAATCATCACAGCAGAGAGGCGTACCGATTCATAAATAGCAATCAGTGCGACAAACAGTAGTGCGAGACCCATTCCTACGGCTTTGAGCATGCGACCAAGAGAGTCATTAAGCTGAGCAATATCTCCTTCTTGTGAAATAGTAATTCCATTGAGTTTTAATCCTTCCAAACGTGCCGTAGCATCATCAGTAAGGTGTGTAACCGCTTTTTTTGCACGATATCCACTAACATCAAGAGTATAGCGCATTCCTGTTCGTTCAATTTTGGAACTAGTGAGGCGAACATTTACTTTTGCCATTTCTCCCAGCGGAACTAACCCTTTTGGAGTTGAAATCATTAGAGTTGAAAGATTTTGTGCATCGGCTTTGTGGGCAGTATCGATATACAGACGTAGAGGCTGTGCACTCAAGGCGGTAAGATTGGAAGCATAGCCGATAATCCGACCATTGAGAGGTAATTGAGTAAAAATTCCCAGAGGTGTAATCCCGAAGCTTAACGCCTTATTTACATCAATGGCAAGCTCTACTTCGGCCTGATTTGTATCCCAGCTTTGAGAGACGCTAGTAAGCCCTGTAATACTCATTAATCGTTGTTTAACCTCATGTGCGGCACTTGGCAAGAATGCCGGATCATCGGCACTAAGACGAACATCCAGCGGCGCTTTGATCGTCGAGATGGCTGTGGCGCCGAAATCAAACACATCGGCTTTGTTAATTCCCGCAATAGCTTGGAGATGGGAACGGATCGTATCCTCGATTTGCCAAATGGTTTTACTGCGCTCAAAACGGTTTTTACAATTAATCGTAATGGTTGCTTCAGTCGGTAAATTACCACTTCCCAGCGATAAAACTCCAGGTTCAGTTCCAAAGCTTACCGCAGAGGTGAGGACTTCAGGTTGGGTGTGGAGCCATGTTAAAAAAGGCTTAATTTTCGCTTCGGCACTTTGAGTTGTATCATTGGGGCTAAACATGATGGAAGCTTTAATAATTCCCGTATCCATCGGCGGCATCGTGTCTTTGCCGATCAGTGGCATAACAACTTTCATACTTAATCCCAAAACAAGCACCATTCCTACCGTCACGACAACTTTTCGAAGCGTACTTTTGTGAGTAAAAGTAAGTGCAGCAAGATAGCTAGGCATTAATCGTGCTAGTGTATTTTGATAGAGTCTTTCAAAAAACAGTTCAAAGCGGTTTTTTGCATGACCATTTTTATAGAGATAGTATGAGAGCTTAGGAATAAAAGTAATCGAGAGAACATATGAAATTATCAATGCAATAATGAGTGTGGAGATAAGAGGACGATAAATCGTCTGTGGGAAATCACCAACAAACATTAAAGGAGCAATAATAGCAATGGTAGCGATAGTTCCAGCAAATATAGGAGCTAAAACTTCACGAGTACCATTTTTAATTGCGTCGGTAAGATCCTCAGCTTTTTCTAAGTGACGTTCTATGTTTTCTAACACCACAACAGCGTCATCTACTAACATTCCAAGAGCAAGAATAATTGCCGTGTAGATAACAATATTGAGTTCTCCTCCACTCAAATAAATTATTCCGATCGTACCAAAGAACACTAATGGAATGGAAATACCCGCCGCTAAAACAGCACGAAGATTTCCTAAAAAGAAAAGCAAAACAATGAGTGTAAAAATAATCGCGTCGCGGAGCGCTTCGAGCATATTCATGTTGGCTGTTTCGATCAGATTACGCTGAGTATCAACGATTTTAAAATCAATATTTGGATAAGCGCTTTTGAGTTTTATTAACTCTTCGCGTGCCGCATTACTGACTGAGAGAACACTTCCGCCCGGCGAGCGTTCAATAGCCAAGGCAATGGCATTTTTACCGTTACCCATAAAGCCACTAAATCGTTCCTCTTCACTCCAACTCACTTTTGCCACATCTTTTAAAGAGATATTTGGGGCAATATGTAAAGCATTGAGGGCAGTCATATCCGTTTTCTCACCATAATATGTGATAGTCATAAAGGAATTATCATTTTTGCTAAACCCAAGAGGAGAATCTCTATCAACTGAAGCAATCGCAGCAATGACGTTATCGATTTTTAAGCCTAAAGCTGTGATTTTATCGGGGTTAAGCTCAATTTTAAAGGCGCTTTTATGACCGCCGAAAACTTCAACATTTCCGAACTTTCCTGTTGCTAAGAGTTTAGGTTTTATGAGTCCCTCGGCAAGGGTGCGTAGTTGTGAGAGTTCTAAGGTGCTTGTGTCTTTGGGAAAAAGAGCAATAACTTCAACTGGCTGGGTAAACGAGCCAGCACTATAGACGGCAGAAGTTGCATTATCTGGAAGCTTAGGACGAACGACCAAAAGAGCGTTAGAGACATCTTGAATCGCCGCAGAGAGCCCTTTATCGTATTCAAACTCAACTTTGACGATACTATATCCACTCATACTTGTCGAACTAATTTGGCGAGTTAATGCTAAACGGGCCATCTCCTCTTCAATCGGCTTAGAGACGGTTGAAGCGGCAAGTTGTGCACTCGCACCTGGAACTTGGGTAATAATGATCGCTTGGGGACGTTCAGAATCGGGGAAAAGATTTTTTGGAGTCAATACAAGACCCACAACTCCAAAAACAATAAAGACAGCTATCATCGAAAAAAGCAGATAACTTCGTCTAAAAAAATATTCAAACATCTTAATGTCCTACATGCAAAGCAGTGCCACTGAGCGCACGAAGTAATACATCTGGAGAAGCCTGTATCAGTTGTTTACCATCTAAATGCTCTTGTGTTACACATCCAGATGCATCACAATGTTCTAATATTATTTTTTTTGGAATAACTTTTCCATTACTGTAAATAAGTATCATATCTCCGTTACTTTGTCGTAAAAGAGTATCTGCGGGTAAATAAGTTGCATTATTATCATACGAAATAAGAGAAACATTGATTTTAGCCCCTGTATTTTCCTTTACATGTAAGGGACGAGCAACAAATGTCTGTAAACTATCCAAAGAGCTTATTAAAGGGAGTAAGGGAAGAATTTCACCGTTGTAAGAAATTTTCTGAGCTGATTCGCTCTGAGGAAGTTTAATTTTTAAATATTTTCCATCATATCCAGAGAATGTAAGTATTGGTTTGCTCACTGGAACATAATCACCTATATTTACTTCTTTTTGTGTGACAACTCCATCATAGGGAGCAATAAGCCGAGTATAACGAAGAAGATTATTTTCCATAAGGACTTTAGCATGAAGTGTACTTATTTTACTTTTAGCGGATACAACAGCAGCTTGAGCAGAGGAAAGTTGTGCTTGTTCATTTTGAGATTGTTCTTTAGAAGCTCCTCCAACTGCTAATAATTCTATCGTTCTGCTATGTGCATTGTGAACTGTTTCATAAATGCTTTGTTTTGCATTTAAATCCTCTTTTGCAGTGCTTATGTCAAGATTGAGATTAAGAATATCAGTTTTAATATCTGTCGAATCAAGCTGAAGAATCGTATCTCCTTTCTTACATGTAGCTCCAAGTGGTGCCATTGATTCAACCATAGCACCAAAACGAGGAGTAAAAACTACCTCATTATCACTTCCAACTTCTGCAAGTGTTTGCAGAGAGAGTGATGCTTGTTTAAAATGTGGCATATAAAGCTTTACCGATATTTTTTCACTCTCAGGAACTTTCATGGCATCAAGACTCTTATGCTTATTTTTAACAGCGAGTACACCCGCAACAATAATTCCAATGACAATAAAAGTCAAAATTATTCTTTTTTTCATAGTTTACTCCAGTATGTCGGCAAGATCAATGCCATAAATAATTGCTAATGAACTGCGTGTTCTCCACAGTTTCCACTCTAAAGAGACTTTTGTTGCTCTTGACTCTAAAAGTGCATTTTCGTATCTGAGATACTCCTCAACACTAAGGCGTTCATTTCGTACTGCGATAGTTGCGATTTGGAGTAGTTTTTCACTTGATTTAATACGCTCATCAGCACTAATAAGTGAATTATTCAAACTTATTTCTTCGCCTTTAAGTATTTGAATTTCTGCTTCTAAGTCAATTCTTTTCTGCTCTACTTCATTTTGAGTTTCAAGAGCCAACAGACGATTTTTTTCAATTGATTTATATGTACTTGAATCAAAAATTGGCATATTGACATAAACTCCAACGACTCCATAATCTTTGTGAAAGCTAGAATGAGTATTATAAGATTCTCCCCATCCACGTAAGAGCGTTGCTTCAGCACTTACAGTTGGAAATAATATCCGCTCTGAAGCTTTCACAGCAAATGTTTTAGCCTTTAAAGTCTGTTTTAGGGGTTCAAGTGCTACAAGTTCTTTTGTGGAGAGAGATACATCTTTTATACTCATTGGAACGCTTTGAGATATCTCAATGTTTGCTAATTTTTTTATCTGTTGTATGTATGTAATGCGTTTTGCCTTTGTATCTTCAAGTGTTATATGAAGAGTGGAAATGGCATTTTGAAGTTTTAGAGTTTCTGCCTCAGCATATCGACCATTATGAACTCCAACATCGATACGTTCTTTAGTTTTTTCTATTGATTTGTTTTGTGAATCTAGGGATTTTGAGAGTTCTTCATAGTATCTTAATGCTCCATTGGCATCAACAAGTTCTGCTTCTCTTGAAAGTATATCAAGACGTTTTTGACTTTGTAAACTTTTATGGATCATTTTCATCTCATCAATTAAAGCATAAAGAGATGCGTTATATAGTGGCATTGTTCCCTTGACTCCTAGTTTTTCAAGGTTTTGACTAAAAGGCAGTGCATCACCCGTTAACATCAAACTAGCAGATTCAGTTGGAGTCACTGGTCCTATATTAGCGGGAGCATCATAATGTTCAACAGAAGCAAAAGCATAAAGTTTTGGATACAAAGAGGCATGAAGCAATTGAGTTGTTTTATCAGCTATTTGAACCTGAATATGGTCCTTTGTAACTGCTGGAGATGCCTTAAGTGATTCAAACAATTCCCTTAATGTAGTCCCTTGGACTAAAGTCGTAAATACACATAAAGAGAGGAAAATATGAGGTCGCATCTTTAGCCCATCATCGCAATTATTTCATCTACACTCGGTACTTTTCCTGTTGTTTTTACAACTCCATCGATCACGAGTCCGGGAGTGCTCATGACATTGTATTCCATGATTTTCATGATATCTTCAACTTTTTCTATTTGAACAAATTTGCCGCTTGAAGCTACCGCTTCTTTCACTTTTGCTTCAAGTTCGCGGCATTTTGTACAGCCTGTTCCTAAGATTTCTATTTTCATCTTTTCTCCTTATCTTACTTTGTATTGTATGAGTACTTTATCTAGTTCTTCGCCCGTGAGCGGTCCGATATGGCGGTAAGTTTCTTTACCTTTAGCATCATAAATAATTTGAGTCGGTATCATCTGTATGCCCAATATTTTGATGGCTTTGTGCTCTTGCCATACATTGATAAAAAAGATCATTGCATTGGGTGAGCTTTTCTTGACGCTATAGAGCATTTTTCCCATA
>JBBRBK010000040.1:0-16818 GCA_038205935.1 Campylobacterales bacterium | reverse complement strand
AAAATTACTTATCAAAATAGTAAATTCTGTAGCACTAAATTCTTCTAGCTTCAGCAACTTACAAAACAATCCATAACGCAGATTTTCATACTCTTTTATCTCTTTGTTTAAAAAATATAACCATTTTTTTTCTGGCGATCCAAATGAAGTGTCCTTGTCCTCTGCATATCTTATCTCTCGTGACATATAACTTATGACTAAGCTCGCTTGATACAACAACATATCTAACTGTCTATAAACGTCATATAGTTCCATATAAGAGTTTTCTTTCACCCTATTCTCTGCTATTTGCTCTAATGTAAAAGTGCTTATCTCTACTAAATCACGAAACATATTTCTCTCCTTATTTTAGACAGAGAGTATAAAATGAATCTATGACAGCTTTATGTCTGGTTTATAAAAAAGTTAATGAAAATTTATCAACTCTTGATTTTAGTCTTAATACTTTCAATATAATGTAAAAAATCTTTATCTTCATCTAATGATTTTTTGATATTGCGTATAGCATAACTCACGCTGGTATGATCTTTGAAATTAAACTCTTTTGCCAACGCAACCATAGAAGTCGTAGTTAGCTCTCTTGCAATATGAAGGGCTATTTTTCTCGCTTTTACAACATTTGGAGATCTGGTTTTAGACTTCATTTCACTTGGTTTTATATTACAATACAGTGCAACTTCATGAATTATTTTTTCAAGAGTAATAATCTGCTCAGTTTCTACCTTGGTTTCTTCCACAATATTTTTGATAAAATCCAATGTTATGGTTTCATCCATTAAAACTGAATACGCATGAATTTTTATCAATATTCCCTCTATAATGCGAACATTATCAAGAATATTTGAAGCAATGTAACTCACCATATCTTCGCTAAATCTCATACTGTTTCTTTTACATTTTTTTCTAATAATCTCTTTTTTTGTATCCATATCTGGTGCAAACACTTCTACAATAAGACCACCTTGCAATCTATTTTTGATTCTATCATCCACAATAAGCTCTTTTGGATGTCTATCCGAAGTCAATACTATTTGCTTGTTCAAACGCTTTAAATCATTAAATGTATTAAAAAATTCCTCTTGCAACAGTGCCTTATTGGCAATAAACTGTATGTCATCAAGCAATAAAATATCTGTATCTCGATATTTATCTCTAAAAAATTCCATGGTATTTGCAGTGATATTTTTACGAAGCTCATTGAAGAAGCGTTCAAAAGTATCATACATGATTTTATGTTCAAATTTTGCTTCGTTACCTATTGCATGAAGTAGATGCGTTTTTCCGAGTCCTACGTTTCCATAGATAATTGCAGGATTGTATAGAGTTCCGACATTATGTGCGATCGCTTTACATGCAGCGTATGCAAACTGATTGGAACTTCCCACAACTAAATTTTCAAATGTATATTCTGGGTGTAAAATGCTTTCGATACTATTCTCAGACATCTCTTCTTGCTCCATGTAAAAAGTTTTATATTCATAAGACTATTATATGGCTACGTTTAGACAACTTTATGTCTGGTTTATAAACTCCATGACATCTTCTAAAACACTTTCTTGAATAAAATCAGGAGATATAACACGGATATGAGGTATCCAGTATTTGATAATACTTGTGATCTCTCTTTCATGTGTGATCTTTATGCTGATTTCACATCCGCCGTCTTGATCTTCACTAAGAATAGTCTGTGTTTTTGAAAGTGGTTTACGTTTGAGTATTTTTGCGGCAAGCGGATCAAGATACAAGACAACTTCAAATGCTTCAGCTGTGTTATCAAACCAGATATTGATAGAGTTATCCAAAAGCTCTTCTAGTGCCTTTGTAGTAGTAAAATGTTCTTTCAAACTTTTTATAGCACTGATACTTTTAAGATGATATTTTTTGAGTTGATCATTTCTTGCATCAAGAGCGATGAGATACCAAAATCCCTCATAATTGGCGATCTTTAAAGGTTTAAGTTCCAACTCTTTTTTATACTCTTGAAAATCATACATACATGTAATGTGATTTTTATATTTAATTGCAGTTTCTAAGAAGCCTATATCGCCGATGCTTGTACTGATATCTTCCATGTTGAGTTTTGCATAGATGGGATTGTAATCATCATTTTTTATCTTTGAGAGTAAGTGTTTGGCTTTTGTAGAAAACTTTGCACCAAGTCCATCTGTGAGTTTTTCTAAGATATCTAAGACGATGGTGTCTTCGACTGCAGTTGATTTTTCAAGTTTAAAGCCATCCTGCATTTTCCAACGCTTTTTGTCTTGATGAATTGGGTACAAAGAGATGAGTCTTTCGTTAAAATCTCTTTGTATTGTCCGTTCACTGACATTAAACTCCTCTGCAAGGTGTTTGACCGAGAGTGCTTCACCGTCGTTGAGTCTTGCAATTATTGTGTTAAGTCTTGTAAGTGTTTTATCGTAGTCGTGCTTGTATGCCATATTATTTCTTTCAGTAAATGTAAGATTAGTAATCCTCGATTATAACTTTAATAGAAGAATATGACAAGCTTGTGTCTGGTTTAGAATATTTTATGAGATTATAGTAATCATTGGTTACGGTCAATATAAGATTAAATTTAAATGATTACTTATATTTCCCCTTTCAGATTTTTTTATGACTATAAAATCTCTCCGAAAGTACAACTATATAATGCATCGAACTGTCCAAATGCCAATCGCATTTAACTACAAAAATTGTGAGTTCTTTAACTGATGCAATAGAAAGAATTTCCATAATTTCAAGCATACTTCTCTCTAGCCCAGAAAGCTCACTTACACTTACACTTACAACATCACTTTTTTTTGGCATTGTTGACAATATCGAATATTTTTCTTTTTTTTTCTAGATATGTTATCTGATATCTGCACTTCTACAAATTCAACATGACCAAGCTGTTTATCATTTGCTAGTTTTAAAATATCTGATTTATTTTTTTGAATATCTTAATCAATAGTTGAAATACGCAAATAAGCTGTTGTTGCAGTGAAGAATAAGAAACCTACTCGTGTTATAAAGGATTACTTTCCCCACATTGAGGATGTTATCGTGAGTTTCAAAAAAATTTTACTGAAAAGTAAAAAAAGGATATAAATTTGTATAAATATTAGATTTCTTCATACCAGCATTGTTTTAAGTCTTGTAGAAATTCTATTACCTCTTGATCATCACTTCTATATTGATCGATCTCTTGTTTTGTAGTGATAATGGCTTTTTTACAGATTTGAACTATTCCTTGATATTCTTGATTTGTCAGTTTACAGCTTTGGATTGCAAACGCTTTATATGTTTTCTCTTGCCACCAAAGCTTGCCATCGCTCAGACGTAATGCAGGTATGTCATTTTTGATATAAACCGTTGTTGTAATGACATCATAAATAGGTGCAAGAGTGGCATCTTCATAATCATTTTCATAGAGAATACCGTAGTTTTTAAAATGTCCATCACCGTTTCTAAGAAGATGATTCATAATGAGTGCCGTAAAAAATATTTTAATCGCTTCTTTTCTTTTTTCAGGCTTCGTAACATCTTTTATGACTCTTAGTATCTCTTCATAACTTCCATTATACTTTTCTTCAGTTCCTCTAGCTGTAAGGACACACATATCCTCAAATCCAAAATATGTATCATCTTCTTTGATATCAAAGCGTTTCATAATAAACATAGAAAGATCATCACTAAGATAAAATTCTGGAGTTGGCAGACCTGCATTTTTTACAGCCCGCATACAAAAATATTCATTGAGAGCAAGCTGTGGATACTCTTTTTCCCATGATTTGACAATATAATGCTCAAACTTCATAGTTGTCTTATTGTGAGCTGATAAAAGAAGTTTTGGTTGCACGCCAGAAACTCCTGAACGGATAGCAAACTTTTGCATCAACTCTTCAAACAAATTGTTTTTGCTATTGTGCAAAATATCTGCTATTGCTAAGAGATCACTCTCTTCAATAATATGATCAAACTTCACTCGACCAAGCATATAGGGACCAATGAGTCTTAAAAAATTGATATCATCCATCTGCTCTATTTTTGCAAAATGGTTTTTAATAACCTCTTTTAAAGCACCCTCAGGCATATTCATCTGAAATATAGGATGCAGTTTTTTTGAGAGCCAGCTGGCTTTTCTGATGGGCATTGTCAAAGAAACAATATCTTTAGCATCATCAGTATAGTTAAATACATACTGCTCATTCTCAAAGCTAAGACTGCCACTAAGCATTTTGTTTGTATAGACGTTTAGATTATTTTCTTTCATTTTGTAGCTCCTCTAATGTTCTAGGGCGACCTTTTCCTCGAAGACTAAATTCAAACCCCAATAAATCAAGTATTGTCTCAACTTTTTTGATACCAATCTCTTCTATAAAGCCGTTCTCAATTTTACTAATGGTTCGTTTGGTGATGCCAGAATAAGTTTGCAAATCAGCCTGAGACCATTTCTTCTCTTTTCTAAGTTCTTTGATTTTAAAGCCTAATTCTTGAAGTGTCATTGTGGTTCCAAATATGAAATATATTTCTTATATTAACATATTAAAAAAATAAAATGAAGTATATTTCTTATTTTATACAATTAAATTAGTACCATCTAGTTTGATAGCTTTTGTCAAAAAAAGTGAATTTAAAAAAAAGAATGAAGCGTTGAATTGGTCAAAAAGGCGTTGCTTTGAAAATCTATGCCTTTTTTCCGCTAATCAGGTGAAAGGAAAATTCAACCTGCATGCGATGAAATTGTATCACGATTAACGAATAGCTTTCATTCTATCGACAATCTTTTTTACAGGTAATATTCTCAATCATTCGCCATTGTATCAGGCTCCGCTTCTTTTTTATGTTCTATCGCCTTTGTGGCTTGCGAGGTTGATGATTTTACATTGTCATACGCATTATTTGCAGCAGTTTGGCTAAAATGAAAAGCGCCGTTGTTGTAGGAGATGATTCCAGTTGCTACAAGCAATAATATTACTGCAATTAAAAATTTCATGTTTTTAAACTCCTTTATTCTCTTTCCAATATCTTGCAAATTTTGAGGAGTAGTACTCTGTAGCTTCTGCTCTGCTCATTTTAGGTTTATGTTTTGGGACAGGGATGTTTATCCACTCTCCTTCGACCATTTTTACATTCATTTTTAAATGGGTATATGCTTCGCCATAAGACATAACCCAAGGTGATGTTTCATTGATCTTATTGTCTATAAAAGTTGTAGACATACTCACCTCCAAAAAAGATTCAAAATAAATTGAAACGCAATTATAGTGCTATTAAAAAAACAAACAATTTATGTATGATTTATCTCTTCATCTTTCACAAAATGGATTCTATTGTTACATATGGGAAATAGAGGATATATCAAAAGTGACGAACAATCTTAGCATCCATGGCAGTGAATCAAAACCCTATTATAGAACACTCCATAGAGATGTCAATAAAAAAGTGAGATATTATTCTCTAAAAATCTACCCTACTCTCTTTGAGGAAGTTATATTGGAGAGGTCATTTGGCAGTGTGAAAAATAAAAAACCTACTCGAGTTATTAAAGAGTATTTTTCCCATATTGAGAATGCGTTTGGCGAGTTGGATATTGTTCTTCGTTCTAAGTTGACGAAGGGCTATATCGATTATAAATACTAGGAGTGTTCAATGGATGATGGGATTTTTGTATGCCATCATTTTCCCTTTCATCTCGTCACAGACAAATGCGCTGCCATCAACTGATCTTCAAATAGAGTTTTAAACTGTTGGGCTGTTGTTATCTCTGCCATATAATATCCGAGTGCCGTATCAACTACATAATATACGCCTCGCTCTGCTCTAAGGATAAATCCATTGTCAATCATTTTATTGATGGTGTTTGTTTGAATATTAGCATCAGAAGTTCCGGAATATGTCATCGCCTCACTCTTTGCATTTTCTCCGGCAAAGATGGCCTTATATACTATCAATGCGTGAGGGATTTCACTTATCTTCTCCTCAAAGAGCCTTAATGTTCCAGTGATATCAGTAAACATATCCTCAAGCGCTTTAAAATACATATCCGTCTCAAGTTTTCTTTTACGCTTTACAGCATCAAACAATTTTCTTCCAAACAGTGAGAGATATGATGGCATCCCCGAACAAACGGAATAAATAAAATGTGTAATATTTGGTATATCACTTACACCATATGTTGCACAAACTTCTGTGAAGTGATTACAAAAATCCACCTCTTTTACTCCTGTAATATCAGTTATTACAAAACTGTGCAAAAATGCACTATCAGGACTGGAAATTATTTCTTTTACTACAGTAGGTTTGCTTCCGGCAATTATTAGTGTTGAAGAAGTACTGTTTTGTATAGCACTTCTCATTGGCCAAAGAACATCATTACTTTTGACCTCTGGAAATTGTTTTATTCTTTGAAATTCATCAATAAAAATAACAACTTTCTTCTCTAGCCTCTGAGCTACTGCATCAATAAATTCGAGCGCACTAACAAACAGATCAATACTTTTTGCACCGGATGTATCAGATGCCAAAACACTAATCTCTTTTAGTTCAAGTTCAAATTCTAAAAGCTTTACTTTTTTTACAATTGCAAAGCCACCCAACATGCTCTTAAGCATAGAGGAGAGATCCATAGAAGCCATAATTAGAAAACGTTTAATACCAAAATTATCTACCATAAATGAATCGATCATAACTTTGGCAGCTTCATGCAAAGTTGCTTTTCGAGTAAGATCAATATGTGCTTTTAATGGTTTGTCTGAGTGACGCTCTATAGCCTTATGAATAAGTGCTGTTTTACCAAATTGACGTTGCCCAATAAGTGCTGTATGCTGTCGGATATTTATGTTGTTATGCAACATTGCGATTTCATCATCTCGACCATAAAAATAATCGTCATCCAGTGGGCCAGAAGAATGTCTAAAGTCTTTCATATGAATAATATCCTTATTAAAATAGTAAGGATATTGTATATCAATTTGATAATATAGTCAATAATGAAAATTATAAATATGTTTTATATAAGAAAGATTAACACTCACAAAGTGAAAAACTCTAATATCCAAAAAAATCCCAACAATCAAATATTGTTTTTTATTTTTATAATCAACTCAAAATCTTCCATCTTTTAACATCTGTTTTTTTCAACTTATTTTACAGAAAAATAGTGGCCAATTTTGGCTTATTTTTATAGGGAAAAATTGGGTCATTTTTTGAGTGTGTCAAAAATAATTTTAAGCGGGGTTTAAGATTTGAGATTGATTTTTTTGCTGAAAAAGTATAATTAATATATTTTCTTAAGTGTAATATTCACAATATCACTTTTACAACCTACAAACGTAGATAAATAGGAGAAATAGCGTTTCAGTGTATTTGCTGAAAATGCAATAATTGAGATGCAACCTTAATCTGCACTGAAAGTCAAATATGACTATTTTCAAAATGGTGAAATTGGCTAGAATTTTATACAAAATAGAGCGTTTTGCTCCGATTTTGTAGTTTTTGAAGGTTTTGGACGAGCCTATTTGCAAATCTCAAAAAAGCGTGTTTTTTGCAATTTTCCCCGTACTTTTACGCCAAAATACAAAAAAGTCTATCTCTAAATATAGTAGAAATAAGAACAAAAACAAGCAAGTCTATGAAAAATGCACAAATAAGCAAAAAAAGCCCAAAAGTCAACATTAAAAGTCAATAATCCTAAAATAAACCAAAATGTCTATTTTTAAACCTTAAGCTAAAAAGACAAAATCAAAAAAAAATAATCAGAAAAACTCTTGCAAATAAGCACCCATAAAAACAACCAACTTTCAAGCTCATTTTTCTATGTAAAATACCACAAAAAACACCCTCAAAGTCTTGCTATTTTTAGCAATAATTAGCAAAATATGGCTAACAATAGCAAAATATGGCTAATAATAGCACAGAAAAAGACACTGTTGTTTGTGACAAATATGACTAACAATAGCAAAATATGGCTAACAATAGCAAAAGTTGCCAAAAATTAGCACTATAGAATTAGCACTAAAAAACAACTCTTTTGCTATCTATTTTCAAAGCTTCCAAAAAAGAGCAACAAAAAAAACAGTCCAGTTTTGTAATATCTGCAAAAAAAAACAATCAAAAAAAACACATGCTTCTTATCTCTTTTCTCATACAAAAAAAGAAGAAAAACTCAAATGTCTTATGTTTTAGAAATCTTCCCCAAGCAAACTCCATCGTTTTTTATCGCTTTTTTCTCTCTCTCTCTTTCCAAAAAAAACCCGCTGGCTTTAATCATTCCAAAATGGGCGTATGATATAGAGAGGCTGGATTGGCTACAAACAAGCTACACTTTGTATAAAATAGTGTACAGCTTGAGTACAGTAGTGCTACAGTGGCTACAAACAAGCTACAGTTTGAGTACAAATTGCTGAATTAAAAAAAAACGCCACAGTCTATAATCATCAAAAAACTCAAAAAAAACGCGCTCGCTCATCTTGTGCCAAAAGCAATAGAAAAACGCGACAGTTTATTCTCTGGTCACTTTCTTTAAAAAAAACGCGCACGTCTTTCTGCCTCTTATTTTGCAATAGTCAAAAGTTTGGGAGTTTATTTATGAAGAAAAAAAGAAAAATATATGCGCGGTAGTTTTTTATGTACAAAATAAGTATGTGTGAAGTCTCTGGAAAATGTATATATGTGGAGGAGGAGAGTCGGAGCTCCCCTTTAAAATCAGTATGTGTAAAGCTCTACACTTTGTTATAGCATCCCTACAAAATCAGTACGTATAAAGCAAACAATCAAAAAACGCACCAGTTTAATTGTTATAGTTATAGCATCCCTACAAAATCAGTATATGTGAAGCAATACTAAAATAAAAATGGAACAAGAGAATAATACCTAAAAAATAAGATCCAAACAAACATACTTGTTTTATAAATCAAATCTAAAAGCGGTTAAAAGAATGAAACAAATCTATTGGCTATTTACTTATCAAATTTTATTTCACTCTATAAAAAGCCGACTCGTTTATTTTGAAACAAATGAAAGATTTTAAACACGCTTGTTTTATGGAGAAATATCTACCTATAGAAACAAATGGTCTTTTGCTTTGTCTTTTGCTTGGTCTTAAGCAGTAGGTTTCTTTTTTAGATAGAGATCTTCTGAGTATATTATCTATAGTATTTTTGCATACATAGAGTATGTACAAATAATAAGATCTTTGGAGTCTGTATGGTGTATTGGTATGTGGTTGTTTAGTAGAAAGTAATATCTGGTAAGAAGAGGAGTGTTGTACACGCACACGCCAAGCGTGCGCTGTCTAGTGGATCACAATATGGTGCAGTGTCCAAACGAAAGGCTTACATGCTCTGTATTCCCAACTAGCTCTTTTATATTTTCTGTGAAATACATAGAGATTGCTTCTTTTTCTTCAAAAGGCATATCACTGTTAACATAAACAATAGGGATTAGCTTCTTGTTTTTGTAATCAATACCAACTTCAATTTGAAAAATTCTCGACTTCAACTTTTGAGATATCCTTGCACTGTGATAAGAGGTTGCATATTTTACACCTGTCACAACATTGTAGGTTTCTTGAACATCAGTTCCTATATTGTCTAAATGCTCAAGCAGACTTATAGGCTTTTTCTCATTCATATCAAATATCCCTTGATGGAAGTAAAAAAGCCAAACGAAATAGTATGTTCGCTTGTGTTTTTTATACTTCGTCTACAAAATAAAAGACTCCACAAAATGAGCCTGAATTTTGAAATAGACTCCCTACTAATGAGTTATATAGTAACGGTAAAAATAAAAAAATGAAAAATAAAATGAAAAAAAAATAAGTTTGATTGCGCTTTTAGCAATTACAGCAACAGGAGCAAATGCAGGTGTTTAGTAAATAATTCTATGCATCTCTATCAAACTCGAATAATCTCCATTATCAGCGGCTTTGAGAGCTTTGATATATTCATCTCTTTTAGGATTTTCTTTTGAGAGTAGATCTTCTTGCCATTTAACTGGCATAGAGCCGTTTTGTCTTAGATAGATATTTGCGAGCATCCTTGACCAGCGACCATTGCCGTTTTGAAAAGGATGAATTTGTACTGCACGATGATGGATTCTCGCTGCTGTTTCATAAATATCAAATGTTTTATTCTTATCCCAAAAAACTATATCATCCGCCAAATCTTTGAAAGTTGATGGAATAAGATACGCTTTTATACCGATAGAGAGTTCATTATGTCTAAATTTCCCAGCCCAATCCCAAACATTGCCAAACATCTCTTCATGAAGTTTTGATAACCATTCGTATGAAAATGGAGCTGTCTTTTTAGATGGAGGTGCTGCGAGATATTTTAAAGTTGCAAGTGCAATATTATTTGCTTCATAAACATATATCTCTTTGAGCGAGTAGACTTTATTTTTTGGAAGCTTCAATCCTGATATGTCATTCAGCGGTGTAGCATCATCTATGGGTTTAGTAGAATCTATCATCAAGCTACCCAAAGAGTGTTTTTATAGGCACCGCTTAGAAACTCTTTTTCGTACATACGGATGATGTTGTTTAAACTCTCATCTTCTAAGCCCTGCATCTCGAGTGCTGATGTGCTTTGAACAAGTGAAGCCAAGAAGAGCGCTTTCTCATGTGCTCTTTGACATTTTAGTTCATTTAATGGCACTTGCTCATTTCCTGCAAAGTCTAATCCTAAAAAGTTTGTTACATCTTCTATCGTACTGAGCTTCACATCTTCATTTTTTAGGAGTCTATTTATAGTTCTTACGCCAACACCGCTAAGCTTAGCAAGATTTTCAACAGTAATATTTAATTGTTTTTTTCTATCAATTATCTTATTGATTAAATCTAAGCGTTTCATGGTTTTTCCTTTGACATATTATGCCATAAATGGCATTAAATAAATAAATTTACAAATTTAACCCCCCCCATGTCTTTGCAGAAAATCGACTTGACAAACATATTATAGATGCTGAAAAAGAAAAACTCTTTTTTTGATTTCAATGTTTCAATAAGGAGAAACAAAATGGATACAAACATAAACCGCTATACCTAAACCATGGATCAATTGACAGGTGTAAGCTTGGCAGATCGACAGAAGTCACTTCGATGGATGGCTAGTCAAAATGATCTTATTACGCCGAATTATAAAATAATATTTTTGTTGTTTCAAATTGAATACAGGTTTTTGATTAAATGTTTTTTCTTCCTCTTTGGATAAAATATTAGTTATTAGTGCTTGAGCCGTATGCGGTGAAAGTCGCACGTACAGTTTTTAGGAGAGGGAGTGACCGTGAGGTTGCTTTCTTATCCGACACTATTTTCTAATTGCTTAATCGCCTCTCTTAATTTCCGGCACTTGTAATTTTCTACGTAAAGTTCCATCCATGAGTCAACCCATTTAGGAATATTCTGTGTACTCCCCCAATTATTGACTGATAAGTACTTAAGTCCTACCTTTTGGGCGAACTCTTCTTTCGTTAATTCCACTTGTTCTAGTATCTCATTAAATTGTTGTCTGTCCATAATGATGAATTGTACCATTATTGTCATAAAATTATTACAAAACACTTGACTTTAATAGTAATATAATTATATAATGGTAATTATTATTTAAATTATCATAGTTTAATCAATATTATTAAAGGATCTAAAATGACAATCGGATTTGCAAATAAATCAAACGCGGTGACGGTAAAAGCGATCGTCTCAAAACACAGTGAATTTTCACATACTTTAGGTATTGGAGAAACCGGCAGTGGAAAAACTACGAGTTTTATTTGTCCGGTAATGAAAGAGCGTTTGAGTGAAAATCATTCTCTTTTTGTTTTTGATGAAAAAGGCACGCTCAATTTGTATCTAAAAGCGCTTGCTGAAGATGCTGGAATTCCTTTGAATAAAATCAAACAATTAGGTATTCCTGAAGGAATTCGAATTAACCTAATTTCTGGATATAACGAAAAAAAGATGATTGAGTTAGCTTCGCGGCTTATTTCTGAGAGTAGTGATATTTTTTGGTCTAATGCAGGGCGAATCATGCTGACTAAAACATTTTTGGCACTTAAAAGTCTCAAAGAGTTGATGAGAGAGATTCAAGCTTATAGTGGTATTGATAGATATCAAGATATTGCATATGTTGCTACTGAAAAAGGCACGCAAGTATTTTCATGGATAAAAACTGCAGAAATTACAAAATGGCATGAGATTAATATTGATATTAATACTAAGCCTTTAACCTTTAGTGACATTGGAGAAGTATTTAGTGATGCGAAAAATTTTATTCTTTTATGTGATGGTGGCGTATCACTGCTGGAGCGCATGTTAATGAAAGTACCAAAAAATGTTCAAACAATAAAATTTTTAAATCATTTTGCGGAGATAAAAAAGGATATGATGGGCCTCGCTTCATACTCAATTAAATTAGACATGAGCGAACCATCAGGGAATAATGGGGTATTTATGGTTGTTGCAACTTCTGTGAAATCTATGATGAATGCCAGCATTAATGATCCCCTCGGAGAGGATATCAATAGTTTACTTGAAGAGGGAAATCATATTGTTGTTAACTGTGAAGCATTTACTCTGCCGGTTATTTCAAGTATCTTAGGATCAGTGCTTTCAAGGTTTACGCCCAGAGCTAAACTCACCAATAAACAGCCAGTGACACTTGTTATTGATGAAGCTAATCGTGTATTGTCTAAAGATTCTGACTTGCATATTGATATCTTACGAGAGGCACATGTAGAGATTATTCTTGTTACTCAGAACGAACATCAGATGATTGAAAAGTTCGGAGGAATGAAATGGATGGCTTTTCAACAAAACTTTGTTGATCGGATTGCTTTTAGCTCTGGGGAAAATAGACTAGAGAAATTTGAATATACTGATCGTAATTCAGAAAAAGTATACAAAGCTGAACCGATCTTTTTTACAAGGGATCGATTGATGAAAACAGAGTTGCGTTATCAACGAGAGATGAGACTCTATACTCAAAGCCGTATTTCTGCGAATGAAGTCATTATTTTTGATAAAAACCTTTATGATGATAGAAACCAGATAATCATCTATGAAGTAGATACACAAAAAGAATACATTCGTGATTATATAGTTGAGGATCAATGGATGCAAATGAATGAAATATTCAACAAAAAAGAAGGAGTAAATTATGAGTACTAAAGAAAAATCAACTTCAATTTATGATGAGATGATGAATAATAGGATGATCTTTATCACGGAAGCTATTACTGTTGAGTTACTCGCACGCGTTATGCCAACACTATTTTACTTTGACGCCATATCAAATGAGCCAATTCATATTTATATCTCATCAGCTGGTGGAGATGTGATGGCAGGACTGGGAATTATTGATTTGATGAATGAAATAAAATCTCCTGTTCATACTTATGCCATTGGTTTAGTTGCTTCCATGGCGTCTATGATCTTTTTATTTGGACAAGAGCGCACTATGCTGCCTAATGCACAAATTATGATCCATCAACCACTAGGTCAAGCGATGGGGCAAGCTAGTGATATCGAAATCACCACAAAACGTATCTTAGCAACCAAGCATAAGCTTACTCGTATGGTTGTAGAACGCACAGGGATGGCAGAATCTAAAGTTGTAGAGATGATGGATCGAGATACTTGGTTGGATTATAACATGGCAAAAGAGAGCGGGTTTTTAAAAGATAGTGCAGAGAAGAATCTGCAACATAAGGCCGCGTAGTGTTTAAAGGTGATAGTAAGCGTTTATATTTCGCTTATGGCGCCAACATGAATATTCAGGCCATGAGCTTAAGATGCAAAAGCAGTGAATATCTTGGAGTGGCAATACTCAAAGAATTTCGATTTGAGATCAATTCTTTGGGAGTTGCAACGGTGATTCCTGATACTGCGCATAGCGTTTATGGGATTTTATGGCTACTTTCAAAAGAAGATGAGGAGCAGCTTGATTATTTTGAGGGGGTTGAGCAAAATTACTACTATAAAAGAAAACACGCAGTTTATTCACAAAATAGCCCACACAAACAAAGCGCATTGATCTATATTGCAACAGATAATCAACCTGGATGCCCGAGAAAAGATTACATTGAAGATATTATCAGCTCAGCGAAACTGGAGGGATTTGAGGATGAGTATCTTATCTATTTAGAAACATTTAGGAAAAGAATCTCTTGGATAACTAAATAATCGCCCCCTGAAAAACACAAAAAATCTGTGATACGATTTTTAAAGTTACCCAATGCTACCACAGGATTTTGATCTGGTCTTAAAAAACTGATTGAAACTATTGATCAACTTCTTGGAGAGACACAAAAGTGGTGAACCCCCTTAGCTCTATTGCTTCAGCGGTTGCGAATTCTTGTTTGTTTTTGAATGGTATAAAATTTCAAACTGTCGTAATTTGTGACCACATTACAGCAATACAGTATAATGACCAATAATACATCATAAGAAGTTAGACAATGAAAATAGACATTTTAAGCGACCTACATTTTGATTACTACTTCAAACAATTTAACAATACTGATGTAAGTGTACGAAAACTGTATGACAAGTATTTTTTAAAAGATAATAGAATGATCGGTGACGTTCTTATCGTCGCTGGAGATCTTGGACATAACAATACGCAAAATATTATTTTACTGAGAATGATTAAGCGCATCTACGGGTATAAAACGATTATCTGTGTACTTGGGAATCACGATTATTGTCTAGTGAATAGAATAATGGAAGATGATTATGACGATTCATTTGCAAGAGCTGATGAGATGAAAAAGCTTATCAATGCCGAAAATGGACTGTATTGTCTCGATGGAGATGTAGTTGAAATCGATGGTATCAAATTTGGCGGAACGATGGCGTGGTATTCTTCTGCATTTTCAAAGGCATATTTTCCACTTGCAGATGTTGATGGCATTAACGGAATGTGGAAAGTTTTAATGCCAGAGGGTCAACAGTTTAAAGGAATTAAAAACTTTGATGATCCCTACAAACTTGAACTTCCAAAAATTGAAGCTGTATATCAAAAATGCGATGTCATGATTACTCATATCAATCCGTCGTTCCTTGCAGAGCACATATCAGAAGAGTACCGCAGAAATAGATCAACTACTTTCTATTGTTTCAACGGTCACAAATTTCTAAGAAATACAACTGCCAAACATTGGATATTTGGACATACACACGACTCATATAGCTATGAGTTTGAGGGTGTAGAATGTCATGTAAATGCGTATGAACCTTACAAAAGTAATATGAAGAGTATAGAGCTATGAAATTTGCAATTATGGGCGACACCCATTTTGACTTTTATTTTAGAACGGATAAAGTTGTCTCGGATGCGAAATTTGACGCAAAATTTAAAGCAATTATAGAATCAAACCTCGCCGATGTTCTTATTATCGCCGGCGATATCGGGCACTACAATACTCAAAATATTACTTGCTTGCGCCACCTCAAACGCTACTACAAACATATAGTTGTAACGTTTGGAAATCACGATTATTATCTTGTCTCAAAAGCAATCGCCTCAAGGTATCAGTACATAGTGGGACTCAATGGAAGTCGCGAACGCGTAGAAGAAATGAAAACGATGATAGATCAAGAAATCGGGATCGACTATGTGGATGGCAATGTAATTGAGATTGATGGTATCCGTATTGGTGGTGCTACTGGATGGTATGACGGTTCTTTATTGCTCAACGAGGGATGGAACAGAAAAGAGATTCAAACCGTATGGGTAGATGTATCAAACGATGCACATATGATAGAACCATCTGCAAAAAACGGCTCATACTTTGAGACTCTCTTTTATGAACAAAAGCATCATCTCGATGCGGTCTACAAAGAGTGCGATATTATGGTTACACACGTTTCTCCGCTTTCAGAAGAAGATCAATTTTTAGAAATGTATGATGAAAGTGCTAATTCAAATCGCGCGTTTTATTGCTTTGATGGAGAAGAGTATCTTGAAAACGGCACTATGATACATTGGATTTTTGGTCACACTCACAGAAATTTTAATCGAACATATCAGAGGGCCGATGGCAAAGAGATTCAAATCATCTGCAACTCTATTGGTCGCCCAAAAGACAAGGAGAACTTCACAATGAAAGTTATTGAGGTGGTAAAATGAAAATCACCAAAGACACGTTCATTATCGCTGATACTCATTTTGGTCATACTAACGTCTTAGAATATGAGCCAAATCGTAAAATTGCTCTCGGCGACAACCCAGATCAGCGTATGGTTGATCTATGGAATGAGACAGTAGGTAAAGATGATATTGTATTTCATCTTGGAGATTTTGGCTGGAAAAGCGAATCTATTCAAACGTGGGCTTCAAAACTTAATGGCACAAAATATTTGCTAAGAGGAAAGCATGACAAAGCACCGAAAATTTATCTTGAAAATGGTTTTGTAGAGGTTTGTGTAGTTCAATACTAGAGCAATTATTGAATGCTAAAAAGTATTGAAGTTCTTTTGAAAAAGCTTCAATAAAAGCCTCTATTTCTTTAAGACTTGTTTCAAGGTAAAGATTATGAATATGCAATATTGAATCTTTTCTATCGACTTTACAGTCCATTCTTGCAACTAATTTATTATTGAGGACGCAACCCTTGTTTGCTCTAGAATCTATAGAAAGTACCTAAACAAGAGTTACAGAAATTTTATGAATTTTTAAAAGGGATAATTATTTCTTACCCCAAGCTTTAGCAACGTCAGCGATTTGCGCATCTGTTAATGGAGTTGCGAAACCTTTCATCATTGCACCTTTACCAGAAACATTTCTAGCACCAGTTTTGTAAGCTTTAAGAGCAGAAGTTATTTCAGCTGCACTT
>JBBRBK010000039.1:0-17901 GCA_038205935.1 Campylobacterales bacterium | reverse complement strand
AATAAGGGTATTAAAAGCACATGAGGGTAGTATAGTTTTTTTGATGAAAGACTTAAAAAAATCCATATAGCTTCTCAATAGTTCAATTTTAGAGTTGATTATATCAATGATATATTTAGCTTCAACTTTATTTTTTGTTTTTAATGATAGGCAAATGTTTTGATATTGTAGTTTTCTGCGATAATAAAAGGTTTCGTGGTGTTCGATTAGATATTTCATTTCAGTCCAATAGTGAAACAAAAAGTGAAACAACTTGTGAAACAAAGGGGTAAAAATCGTTGAAAGTGCGTAAAATAGGGAGTGGTGGTGTCAAGAGCGGGACTTGAACCCGCGACCCCCGGCTTATGAGACCAGTGCTCTAACCAGCTGAGCTACCTTGACATTTTTTAGAGGCAGAATTATATAGTAGTAAACCTTTATAATTCTTAAAATGAGTTATTTTCTTCATTAAATTTCTTTACATGTACGTTTTCATTTGAATGATATATAAACTATAGTCATAAACAATAAATATCTCTTAGTCTATTTGACTCAATTCGTTGACATTGTTACTTTAATCTTGTAAAATCCCATAAAATTATTTAGGAGAAAATATATGAATTTTCAACCACTAGGAAACCGTATTTTAGTTGAACGTATGGAAGAGGCTAGCACTACATCTACTGGTATAATAATCCCAGATAATGCCAAAGAAAAGCCGTCTCAAGGCAAAGTAGTCGCAGTAAGTGAAGAAGTGAAAAGTATCACAAATGGAGATACTGTTGTGTTTGGAAAATATAGTGGAAATGAATTGTCTTTTGATGGTACTAAGTACATTGTGATTGACATTGATGACGTTTTTGGAATAGTAAAATAAAAGATTGATCCATCGAGCTTCCTGCTGAAGGAAACTCAGTGTTAACGTAGGTTAAGGAATTTGATTCCTTGGCCGTAATAAATAATAATTAAGGAATAAATTTATGGCAAAAGAGATAATTTTTTCGGATGAAGCAAGAAATAAGTTAGCTGTTGGAGTGCAAAAACTTTGTGACGCAGTAAAAGTAACAATGGGACCACGTGGTCGTAATGTATTGATCCAAAAAAGCTACGGTTCTCCAGTGATCACAAAAGATGGTGTTTCTGTAGCTCGTGAGATCGAACTCAAAGATAGACTTGAAAATATGGGCGCACAACTTGTAAAAGAGGTTGCATCAAGAACTGCTGATGAGGCAGGGGACGGTACGACTACGGCTACAGTTTTAGCAAATGCTATATTTTCTGAAGGTCTTAGAAACATCACAGCAGGTGCAAATCCTATCGAAGTCAAACGCGGTATGGACAAAGCTTGTGAGGCAATTTTGGCGAACCTAAAAGCTGCATCAAGATCTGTAAAAGACAAAAAAGAGATAGCACAAGTTGCGACAATTTCTGCGAATTCAGATACAGAAATCGGTGATATGATTGCAGAAGCTATGGAAAAAGTTGGTCAAGATGGTGTTATTACTGTTGAAGAAGCGAAGGGAATATCTGATGAGCTTATCGTTGTTGAGGGTATGCAGTTTGATCGTGGATATTTAAGTCCATATTTCATCACAAATACTGAAAAGATGACTGCTGAAATAGAAAATCCATACATCTTGTTGAGTGACCAAAAAGTAGCATCTTTAAAAGATCTTTTACCTGTTTTAGAGCAAGTACAAAAAACTTCTCGTCCACTTTTAATCATCGCTGAAGATGTAGAAGGTGAAGCACTTTCGACTTTGGTTGTAAATAAACTGCGTGGCGTTTTAAATATCACAGCGGTAAAAGCTCCCGGATTTGGTGATAGACGTAAAGCGATGCTTCAAGATATTGCAGTTCTTACAAACGGTACTGTTATCTCTGAAGAAACGGGTCATACGCTTCAAGGTGCAACTATTCAACACCTTGGTCAAGCTGCGCGTGTTGTGATAGATAAAGACAACTCTGTGATCGTAAATGGTGCTGGAAGCAGTGAGGCTGTAAAAGCTCGTATTTCAGAGATCAAAACGCAGATAGAAACAACATCAAGTGAATATGACAAAGAAAAACTACAAGAGCGTCTTGCAAAACTTAGTGGCGGTGTAGCTGTTATCAAAGTAGGTGCTGCAACTGAAACTGAGATGAAAGAGAAAAAAGACCGTGTTGATGATGCACTCTCAGCTACTAAAGCGGCTGTTGAAGAGGGGATCGTTATCGGTGGTGGAGCTGCTCTTGTTCGCGCTGCTATGAAAGTCAACCTTGACCTAACAGGTGATCAAAAAATCGGATGTGAGATCATTCTTCGCGCTGTAAAAGCTCCTGTGAAACAGATAGCGATCAATGCAGGATATGACGCAGGTGTTGTTGTCAATGCCATAGAAAATGCTAGTAATGAAAACATTGGTTTCAATGCGGCAACGGGCGAATATGTAGATATGTTCGAAGCAGGAATCATCGATCCTCTTAAAGTCGAACGTGTTGCTCTTATCAATGCTACTTCTGTTTCAAGTCTTCTTCTAACAACAGAAGCAGCGATCTATGAGATCCCAGAAGATAAACCATCTCAAGATATGGGTGGAATGGGTGGTATGCCAGGGATGATGTAACAAGAGAGAAATTATCTAACTTTTTGTTAGATAAAATCCTCTATAGCTTCTACTAATAGCCCACTTCTTGGGCTATTAACCTCGAAATATTTCAATTTATCTAAAAAATATACTTATTGATTCAAACCATAAAATCGGCTTTTATCATCATACATTTTATGGTCAGCAATAGATAGCAACTGATCCCTAGAAGTACCTTCACTCGGGAATATTGCTGTTCCTATGCTTGCACTCATGTAAACTCTTTTTTCCCCTAAAGGCTCTTTTAACTTCTTTTTTAGTTTATTGGTAATCTCTTGTATCTCATGATCATTTTGTAATTGTTCAACGACGACAACAAATTCATCGCCTCCTAGCCGAGCAATCGTGTCAGTAGTGCGAAAAAAAGTTGATAGGAGTTTAGCAATTTCTTTGAGAATATTATCTCCGGTTAGATGACCATATTCATCATTTAATTGCTTAAACTCATTGAGATCACAAAAAAGAACTCCTAGCATCGTCCCAGTTCGTGCGGCATTTTTGATAGCTTGGTCGAGTCTATCTTCAAAGAGCATCCGATTTGCAAGACCTGTAAGTGGATCATGAAAAGCAAGATAACGATAACGCTCCTCTATTTGTTTAGCTTCAGTCGCATCATGATAAGTACACAAATAGTATGTAGTATCACTTATGATTTTAGTAATATTAATATCATGAAGATAATGGTTTCCATCTTTATGCCGGTTCCATATCTGCCCAGAATAGCGGCTGGTATTGTAGAGTTCCTGCCAGAATTGTGTGAACAATGAAGCATCATTTTTTAATGATTTTAAAATAGACATATTATTCCCAATAAGCTCATCTTGCAAATATCCAGTTAAATTACAAAAGGTTTGATTGATATATTTTATATTGCCATTATGGTCTGTCAAACATAGAGCATTAGGGGAACTATGAAAAATAGCTTCATACAATGGGTTGTCTGTTATGTTGGTTTGTACGACTGTTTGGATACGATTGATAAATTGTTTAAACACCATTTCCCCCTTTGAACTAATAATGAAACAATTTTAGTAAAAAGGTGTGATAAACCTGTAATATTATAAAGATTTAATAGGAAAAAAATATCGAAAGATATTTTTACCATCTTCGTAAGTAATCTGAATAATAATGTTATAACGCTTTGCGATACTTTTGACAATATCAAGACCAAGACCACCTCCTTGTTTGTCACTATTTAAACGAATATAACGTTCAAAAATTACATTTGTATCGGAGATAGGTTTACCATAACTTTCAAATCCTAAGATAAGTTCATTATGCGCTACATCAAGAGTGACAAATATTTCTTTATTTGAAGTTCCATATTTGAGACTGTTGGAAAGATTGTTATCGATGAGGTATTCTAGTTCTCTTGGACTCATAAAAAATTCAGCATTAGTATGCAATTTCACTTCAATAGAAGTATCTAAAGAGTTGGCTACAGGGGTGAAGAGTTTAATTCTTTCTTGTAAAACTTTTTTGATATCAACTCTCTGTATAGGAAGTTGTGTAGAATTATTTTGCAAAGTGAATGACAATGAATCATATAGATGCTCCATAGTCACAGCCGAAGAGCGTATGTAAAGTACCGCTTCTTTATTGTGAGAATCATCTAAAGATTCTAATGCAATCTTGATCACACTCAGTGGAGTACGAATTTGATGGACAGCGTTGGCGGTAAACTCTTTAAACTGATTTAAAAGTGTCTTATTGTTAGTGATCTGATAGTTTAGATCTTGAAGAAGCCAATTATAAGTACGTACAATAGATGCCATTTCATCATTACGCTTTAAAATTTTGCCATTTCTCATTAGTTTTTTTTCTTTCATTCTCTTTTCTAAAAGAGCAATCGGAACAATAAGTCGTTGATATCCCAACCAACCCATCATAGTGATAAAGAAAATAAGTAGACCCCAAAGTGAAAAGAGAATTTTATTTGTTATAGAAATTTCTCTATAACTATCAGTTTCATCAAATTCCATCACGAGCAAGGAGTAGCTTCCCTCAGATGCATGGTAATAAGTTTGATAAGGAAGGATGATCATATGAAGATTTCGGCCATTTTCAGTATAAAATGCTTCAGACACTTTATTTTGATTCGCTATCTTTTTCAAATAAGGATAAAGCTTTTCTCTAGAAGCATTAAAAAGGGTAGCAGAAGATGGATCAATCTTAAGAAGAATCTTCTTTAGGTCTTGTGTCGCATTCTCGGTTTTGTTAATCTCATTTTTATTTTTTCCGATCAGATCACTTGACCAGCTTTGTTTTACAGTCCATGGCTCGGCTTTTTGTGTATCGTTAGAAAAAATAGAAAAGACATATGAAGTTTTTAGGGAAGGAATAGATCGTTTTAAACCTCTCATGGTATCCAAAAAGGAAAGACGATTACGAAAAGACTGTCCTAGTTCTATGATATAGCGCTTATCTTTTGAAAGTTGTAAGATATAGCGTTTAAAATCTCCCGTGGAAGCTTCATGGTATGGTTTTCCTAGGTCAATTCGCTTAGGATCGGAAAATTCTTCTGTAAGTGGTTTGATTGTATTTGGAATGTTCTTAAAATCGAGTCCTAAATCATTTTTAAATGTGGTTCTTTCTATGATGAGATTTTGATTAATGAGATAGATTTCATAATTTTGTTCATCTGTGTTAAGAAGTTTTTGTAGCGGTAGCAGTAGAGCATCATCACCATATTTCTCGAAATAAAGTTGAGCGATTGCTAGTTTTTTATAAGGATCTTGTTTGGTTGTTTCATATGCATATGAGGTCTGATCGTAAAAATTTGTCAATTGATATCGTATTTTTTGAGCTTCATTTTGAGAGAGAGTTTCTAGTTTCTCTTTTGTTGTAGCTGAAATATAATCATACAGCCAAAATGATATACCAGAAATGAGTAATGAACTCACAAGAGTTAAAAAAATAAAAAGTTTTTTGACTCCTAGCTTTGTCATCACATTTCCCATTGCAACGAGGCAAACAGACTACGTCCCTGAGCTGGATAGCCATAGTTCCATTCATATTCTGTATCAAAAATATTTTTGATTCCAAATCGGTAGCTCATACTCTTGTGCTTGTATGAAAGATAGGTATCAACTGTTTGATAGTTACTCAGATGATAAATTTTATCTACGTAGCGACTATCTCGCTCTCCTACAAATTGATATACCACTGACCCTTGAAGTCCACTCAATAGATCGATATTGTCTTGTAAGGTAAACTTATGTTCTGGGATTAGAACTAAACGCTCTCCCGCGCTGTCTTGCGTATGTGCATATCCATAGCTTAGGTTTAAATGGTTATGATCAAGTAAATCTGTGGAGATCTTTGTGTCAAATCCAAAATGCTTAGCACTTTCACGATTGATAAATTGATTATTATCATAAAGAATCATATCTTTGATCTCATAACGGTACCCAGATAATGACAGCAGCGTTTTTTCACCTAGACTTTGAGTATAACCGAGCTCGATATTTTGACTTTGTTCGGGTTTTAGCTGTGGATTAGGAGTATTCCATGGAAAAAATGTGAACATTTCATCCATGGATGGAAATCGGCTTTTTTTTGAAAGAGCTACCCATAATGTCCATGAATCAAAATTTCTGCTCAGTTTAAGCTGAGCGTCTACGACTTGTTTATTTTGGTAGTTTTCATGAGGGATAAGAACGCGATAGCTGATTCCGCCTTCTAGTTTTACCCTTGGAGTAAAAAAGTAGTTAAATAAATAACTTGCTTCAAGATTGTCAGTATCATGGCGGCTATTATCACTTAACCAATGGTGGGTATTACGCTCACTTTTGAAAAAAAATGTATTTGTCATCTTTTCATTTTCCAAGGTAAACTTGAGATTTCCTCCGATGCGAGTATCATCATATCTTGACGATGGAAAGAGTAAAGTTGAATAGGTGGCATCCTTGTAAAAATCATAAGTATCAGCATAACGGTCATAGTAAGCTCTCGCTGTTATATCTGCTATATCACTATGATGGTCACCGTAAAGATACAAACTGTTTAGATCCTTTGTGTTGAGACGTGCATAAGCATCACACGGAACAGTTGCGCTACATGGGGAACTGCTCGAATCAGTATAGATATTTGGAGGCATTCCAAAAGAGGAGCGTGTTGTTTGGATTTTTGCTGCGATATCAGTATGCTCATCAAGGGTAATACCTGCTTTGAGACTTACACTTTTTTGTTCCTGATCAGCATTGATTCTTTTGCCCTCAGCTTGTACCGGTGTTGGCGTAAAATTTTGTGAGAGATCAAAGTCTGAAGCTTTTGAATATGAACTTTGTATCTGAAAATAGCCAGTTCCAATTTTACTACTGACATCTCCTTCCAAACGATGATCATTGTTAGAAATACTACCTAAAACTCTAGCTTCAACTGATTTAGTTGGTACTTTAGTGGGAAGATTTACTTCTCCTCCCATTGCGGCAACACCGCTAGAAGATGGAGCTGAGCCATCGTTAAACATTAAGTCGCTGTTGATAGAATAAAATGTAGTATCAACGAAGCCGTTGACTGTGCGGTAGAGGGGAATGCCATCTTGGATATATTCTGTAGCGCGAGGATCGATGCCTCGATAAGAGAGTAATTTTTCATATTTTCCACCACTAGTGACAAAAAAAGATGTGTCGTTTTCTAGCCGTTCTTGGAGAGTAAAATTATTTTGCATCTGTGCATCTTCTGCGCTTTGTATAGGAGTATCCTTAGTGTCTGTAACCGCGATAGACGGCAGTGTGATTTCCTGCGCTATCAGTAAAGGTGCTAAAGAGATGAGTGAAAGAGTTAAACGATACAATAACCACTTCCCATTCGATTTTCGATAATATTTTCAGGAATCTTTTTACGTAAACGCGCAACTAATTGGCGGAGATGTATCGAATCTCCTTCATATCCCCAGATACCTAAAATTAAATGTTCCATCATTACAGTGTGCCCTTTGTTCTCAATAAGAATAGATAAGAGCTTTTGTTCTTTTGTTGTGAAAATAATTTCAATCTCTTTATAAAAGAGTTGGTGTGTGAGAGGATCGTATTCTAAAGCTTCTGTGATTTGTATTTTATGATGATGATTACGATTTAAAGCTAAGATTTTATATTCTAGTTCTCTGATATCAAAAGGTTTTTTGAGATAATCATTGCAACCTTTTTGATAAGCAGAGGCAATCATATCCATATCAATAGTAGCACTGATCATAATCACTGGCTTGAGAGGATAAATCTTACGGATCTCTTCTAAAATCGAGATACCATTAACATCTGGTATATCTATGTCAAGGATCATGACAGCAAAATCATTATTGATAGCATTTAAAGCATCTAAGCCATTATGAAAAGAAGAGACGTTAAAATCTTTTTTGGTCAAAAACTGTTTAATTGACTTATTGAGCAAATAATCGTCTTCGACAAGAAAAATATTCATTAGACTACTTTTTAGCTAGATTATAAAACGAAAGGTGTAATTTTAGTGTAACATTTGCATCTTTGTGTATGTATCTTTTCTAATCTCTCGTTTTAGCTACATTTATTTTAGTCAACACGAGATAAGTGGATTGATTTAAGATCTACATATTCTATCCAAGAAAGTTATTTTTAGGAGATACGATGTCAGAATGGACATATTTGATATTTGCAGGCATTTTAGAGATTGGCTTTGCATCAACCATAAAATTAACAGAAAACTTTACGAAGTTATTGCCTACAATCGCATTTTTAGTATTTGCCGTTAGTAGTTTTTATATGTTAACAAAAGCGATTGAGCATATTCCAGTTGGGACAGCATATGCAGTTTGGACAGGTATCGGTGCAACGGGAGCAGCTATTGTTGGGATAGTCATATATGGTGAGCCTGCTAGTGCTATGAGAATATTTTTTCTTTGTACTCTCATAGGCTCTATTGTGGGATTAAAATTAGTTAGTCATTAACCGTACTAATTTCTTTCTTCTCTTTTGTTAAAAAGATAAGAAGAGCAAGCGAGATGATGATAAATGAGATTCCACCCATAAGGTAAAGCGCATTGATCATCTTGTCATAGTTTTCTATTGCTATTTTAAATACGACCATCAGTGTTTCAATGGAAAGCGCTATCAAAATAGTGATAAGAAATTTTGTGAGTATCTTTATCTCAATTCGTGAATCTTTTGAATAACTTTTAAAGAATACTTCCTGTTCAAGCACTGTTTTTGCTAAGTCAAAGATTGCAAGGCCAAGAGTCGTAGCAATCACGGGTTTGAATATGGCGTCAATACTCAAACTATTTTGCGTAATATTGGTTATAAAATCGTATCCGCCATAGACGATTGCCGACATAGAAAGCAACATCATAAAAAAACCAGCTATAAAATAAAAGGCTTTGATGATCTTGCTAAAGTAGACATGTTTTTCGATAAGCCCGACACGTTCAAGTAACTTCTCTAAAGCAAAATCCATAAAGATAATCTCATTTCCCTCTTTTTTTGAAACAGTAATGCATAGCGTTCCCGTTGTTGAACTTTGGTAAGGGTTTGTAAAAGCAAAGTTATTTTCTTTGATTTGGAGTTTATTGATGAGGTAACTTCTGCTTTTTTGTCTCTCTGTGTCGTCGTTATATTGACTGTAGATATTTGCAGATGTTTGAACCTTCGTTGTTGCATCGACAATATATATGATTTCAAGTGAGGGAAAAGTGACAAAAAGTTTTTTATAGAAGTTATGTGCTTCATTGTTGATCTTACCGAGACCTTCAATACTATTTTCTATAATAGTCTCAATTTTTTCTCTGTTTTTGTTATAAATCTCGATATATTCTTTCATCTTATTTCCTTGCTATAAATAGTTATAGCGAAAGTATATCGATGAAAGAGCTTATATCAAGCAGAGTATTGCTTATAAATTAAGCATTCGTGTCTAGAATAGAATATCCAAGATCAGTCATCTTTTGATTGATGAGATCTGTTGCTTTTGTAATTGTTTGTTGGCTAATGTCTGGAAGTTTGCCGCCCCAGACTTTTTCTGCTTCTTTAAAACCTTGCATGATTCCAGTTCGCCCTGCGCGAAGCATTCCCTCATCATTTCCTGCACCATTGATAACAAAGTCAGAGATTCTTTTTGCCGTTTGATCCACACCGAAAAATCCATCATCTGCCACAAGTTTTTTTGCTTCACTTTGTGAGAGATCAGCGATGTTCTTTCCGTTATAACCTATATCTTTTAGAAAACTTTGAAAATCTTTTTGATTTAGATCTATCTGCCCCTCAGCACTACCAGAAACTTTTGCCTGAGCATCCATTGAAAGGGTACTAAATCCAGTTGCATTTTTTTGAAGTTGTGCTTTGAGATCACTATAACTAGTTTTGAGTTCTTCTTTCTTTTGGATTTTCACCTCTTCATATTTTGTATAAAGATCTGTCTGATTTATATTTGTATTTACTTGCATAAAAATTCTCCTTTAATTGTTAAGACTCATAAACAGCCTTTACATGTAAACAAAATCGGTCATAAGGGATTTTAGTAAAATCTGTGGCAGAATTAGATTCTATTGCAAAAGAGCAAAGGCTTGATGCGCAATCTCCAACTCTTCATCGGTTGGGATAACATAGAGAGCTATTTTACTTTTCTCCTGTGAGAAAAGAGCGGCATTGCCTTTTATCCTATTGTTTTTTTCCTCGTCCATGTAAATATCAAATGCCGCGTCAAGACCATCAAGTATCATCTTTCTTACATGTAAGCTATTTTCTCCGATACCTCCGCTAAAGACGATGGCATCTACACGTCCGAGAATCGCAATGTAGGAACCTATATATTTTTTCACTCTTTGTGTCATAATTGCTAATGCTAGTTTTGCATCCTCATCATCTCTAGCGAGGATTTCTCTGACATCACTGCTGCCACATATTCCAAGAAGTCCGCTCTTTTGGTTTACAAGTTCATCGAGCTCTTTATAGTTAAGCCCGAGTTTGTGAAGATACAAAAGAATCGCCGGATCAAAGTCACCGCTTCTTGTTCCCATCACAAGACCTTCAAGCGGAGTAAAACCCATAGATGTGTCATAAGATTTTCCATTTTTTATAGCCGTAGCACTCGCGCCGTTTCCAAGATGCAGTGTGATGATGTTTGTTTCATCTATACTTTTGTTTAGAAGTTTCGCGCACTCTTTTAAAAGATAGTTATGTGAAGTTCCGTGAAAACCGTAACGACGAACATTATATTTGGTATAAAGTTCCTGCGGTAGGGCATACATGTAAGATGAAGGCGGCATATCTTCATGAAAGGCTGTATCAAAAACGGCTATTTGTAGGGTGTTTGGAGCGAGAGCTTTTGCCGTCAATATGCCATCCAAGTTTGCAGGATTGTGTAAAGGAGCGAGAGGGGAAAGTTCATCTATCGCTTTTATAACTGCGTCATCGATAATGGTGGCTTGTGTAAAAGTATGACCGCCGTGAACAACACGATGAGCTATAAAATCAATTCTCTCCATAGAGTTGATAATCTTTTCAAGCTCTTTATGGCGATTGCCTTTGAGCTCTTCTATTGTTCCTTTATTTAAAACTTTTTGAGAACCCATATCAAAGATTTTAAATTTTATGGAAGAGCTGCCAGAGTTTAGGACAAGGGCTCTCATTGTATCTGTCCTGCTTGTATTGCCGTAATGGCTACTGTGTTTACAATGTCGGCGACACTGCATCCGCGGCTGAGATCGTTCACAGGTTTGTTGAGGCCTTGAAGTATCGGCCCAATGGCGATGGCTCCAGTGGAGCGCTGAACAGCTTTATAAGTATTGTTTCCGGTGTTGAGATCGGGGAAGATAAAGATATTTGCCTCGCCTGCTACTTTTGAATCTGGAAGTTTTGCTTTTGCGACTCCTTTATCGATGGCGGCGTCATACTGTATGGGTCCATCGATGAGCAAAGAGGGATATTGTTTTTTTATAATTTCAGTCGCTTTTTTTACTTTGTCTACATCCTCTCCGCCTCCTGAATCACCAGTCGAATAGGAAAGCATCGCTATTTTTGGCTCAATGGCAAACTGTGATGCTGTTTTTGCCGTCGAGATCGCTATTTGTGCAAGTTCTTCTGCAGTCGGGTCTTGGATGATGGCACAATCGGCGTAGACTAAGACTTGCGTATCTAAACACATAAAAAAGAGGCTTGAAACGATGGAAACATCTGGATGTGTCTTAATGATCTGAAGGGCTGGACGAATTGTGTCCGCTGTGGTGTGTGAAGCTCCGCTGACCATAGCATCTGCTTCTCCGGTGTGAACCATCATAGTCGCGAAATATGTTTTATGATTCATAGCATCTTTAGCCGCCTGCAAAGAGAGACCTTTTGCTTTTCTGGATTCGTAGAAAATCTCAGAGTATTCCTGAAGTTTTTCGCTTTTAAAAGGGTCAATGATTTGAGCTTGGGAAATATCAAGTCCAAGTTGCAACGATCTTTGTTTTATGGTTTCACTATCGCCTAAAAGGATGATCTTTGCAAGGTGGCGTCTTAGGATAATCTCCGTTGCACGAAGGATTCTATCATCTTCACTCTCCGGCAGTACGATAGTTTTGTTAGCATTTTTTGCCATATAGGAGATCTTGTATTCAAACATCATCGGTGTCATGATTTGTGAAGTTGTGACTCTGATCCTTGATTCTATGGCGTTGATATCTACATTTTCGTTAAAAAGTCCCAAGGAAAGAGCAATCTTTCTTTCATCATAGGATTTTAATTTTGCTTTTGTTGCGGTAATGTTGAGTGCTGTTGTATAGGTGTCTGTGGCAACGCTAATGATAGGAAAACTGCATCCATTTACACCATTGATAAGCGCTAAGATATTTGGGTGTATTTCCATATCAAATGGGATGATAACTCCAGAGATACTTGCAAAATTTTGAGATTGCAAGGCACACAAAAGTCCGATGATAATCTCAGATCTATCTGCTGGGACAACGACAAGATCTCCATCTTCTATATGATTTAGAAAATTATTCAAAGTCAAAGCCGCAACTTTGATCTGTTTAACAAGTTTACTTCTATCTTCATTTTGAAGAAGAACTTTTTTTGCTCCCAAATTATCTATGATATCTCCGATGGTTGGAGTGTCAAGTTCAGGAATCTCTCGCAGAAGATAGAGATTTTCTTTTGGAAGCTTTGCTTGGAGGTCTTCATAGATTGAAGGATCGATACGGTTGATAAAAGTTGCAAAATGAAAGCATTTTTGTGAGAGAATATTTTGTTTATCGATCTCATACATTTCAATGAGTTCGTTTACACCCATAGGGTACTCTGCATGTAAGCCTTTTGCATTGATCACATTGACAAAGGGGGTTGCAAAATTCTGAGCTATTTTTATATTGATATCAAAGTCAAAAGAGTGAATAAGAGAACTTTTTTGTATCCCTTGGCAGACTATAAAATCATATTTTTCTTCAAGTTGTTTGTATTTTAGGATGAGTTCTTCGATGAGTTCATCAGTTTGATTTTTAGCAATCATCATTTGAACATAAGAGAGCTCAAAGCCATAGCTCTCTTCGTAGCTCACATCAAGCGCATATCGTGATCGAATAAACTCGATATCTAAGTCTTTTACATTTGAAATGATGGGTTTAAAAAAAGCAACTTTATGGATTTTACGGCTGATAATGTCCATAAGTCCCATCGTGACAAGTAAGCTACCTGCATTTTGACTGCTTGAAGCAATGTAGATACTTTTCATGCGTTACCCCTAGAGATTAAATAGTTTTTTATACTCGCCTATATTTTCGATAATCTGTTTTGAAGGTATTGCCTTGGAATAGTAAAAGCCCTGCAAGATATCGATCTTGTTATCCCTGAGATACTCTACATGTTTGTTGGTTTCAACACCCTCTGCGATGACATCCATATTGAGAGCATGTGCCAAAGAAGTGATAGCCATAACGATATGTTCGTTGCTTTTCTTCTCAAATACCGGAATGATAAAAGATTTATCTATTTTGATCGTGTTGATTGGAAGTTGTGCAAGATATTCAAAGGATGAGTAGCCTGTTCCAAAATCATCAAGTGCGACTTGAACTCCAGCTTTTCGTAAAATATTCAATTCTTTAATAGCAAGTGTAATGTTATCCATAACCACCGATTCTGTCATTTCCACTTTTAAAAGACGAGGATCAGCACCATAGTCCGCAGCACATTTTAAAAACTCTCTGGCAAACTGTTTTTCTTTAAATTGTCTAGCAGAGATATTTAAAGAAATAAAAATATCATGGGAACTTAAAGCGTTTATTTCGCTTGAAAATTGACAAGCACTTTTCATAACAAAAGCACTAATTTTTAGGATATCACCTGTCGCTTCAGCAACTGGGATAAACTTATCAGGAGAGATAAAGCCATGTTCGGGATGGATCAGTCTAAGAAGCGCTTCAAATCCATAAAGAGTAGATGTTGATGAATCAATAAGCGGTTGAAAGTAGAGCTCAAAATAGTTGTTTAAGAGTGCATCTTTGATGAGAGTTTCCATATCAAGAAACTCTTGAATATTGGTGTTCATTGATTTGTCAAAAAAGCTGAATCTATTTTTTCCAGCTACTTTTGCTTCATACATCGCAGTATCTGCAGATTTGATAAGTCCCGTAGCACTGGCAGCATCTTGGGGGTAGAGTGAGATGCCGATGGAAGATGAGATGAAAAACTCATGGTCATTGACAATAAAAGGTTCATTCAGGGTATCTATGATCTTTTGTGCTTTAATCGCAATATCTTTTTTGTTTTGTATTTTACTGATGATAACAAACTCATCACCGCCAAATCTTGTACAGATTGTATTTTTACCGACAGTCTTTATGAGCTTTTTGGCAACTTCCACAAGAATTTCATCGCCAATATCATGTCCCATTGAATCATTAATATATTTGAAATTATCAAGATCTAAAAAGAGCACAGCAAAATGTTGCTCAATGGTAGTTGATTTTTGCAGGAGGGCATTAATCTCATTTTTTAAATAAGATCTGTTTGGCAGTCTTGTTAGTACATCATGAAATGCCATAAACTCCATCTCTTCTTGCACCTCTTTGTCATGTGTGATATCTCGAGTAACACCTATGAAAAAGTTGAGAGATTTGTGATGATTGATGGTGCTTGAAAGCCAACGCACAACACCATCTTTTTTAATCATTCTAAATTCGATGAGAGCAGATTGACTTGGTTTAATGGTGTGAAAAAACTTCTGAACTTTTTGTTGATCCTCTGGATGAATCATGTCCATCCAAAGGGAAGAGCCATTTAAAAAACTATTCTTATTTTCACCAAAAATTCTCTCAATAGCATTTGAAACATATTCGATAGCCATAGTTTGATCATCAATATACCAGATAATCTCGTCTATAATATTTACTATCTCATCGAGTTGAAGCTGTTTTTCTACGATCTGTTGTTTATGGTCATCTAGAAGTATTGAGAGTTCTTTTGACTTTGCTTCAAGCTCTTTTTTTGAACTGTGAAGTTCATAATTGAGCTTATCAATATTGCTGACATTGCGAATGTTTACAAAAATACACTCCTGATCGCCAATTTTGAGAAATCGTACATTTTTAGTTGTGTAGATGTGGTGCCCATTTTTAGCTACAAATATGGTTGTTTGATCTGAACATCCGTCACTATCTTTAATACTAGTTATACATTGTTCGAATATCGTCTTATCAACAAGATAATTGATAATGTTTTTATTATCAAGCTCATCTTCATTGTAGCCGAGTAGAGTTGAAAAAGGGTTGTTTGCAAACCGTATAGTACCTAAAGAATCAACGATGATAATCGGATCTGGCAGATAGTTTAAAACTTCTTTAACATTGAGTTTTGAAAAAATTTCCATATATTTTATCACTTTATTGTCACAAATTCATAACATTTCTTTGAAGAATCATACTACAATATTGGTTGTTAAATGCTTACGAGATTATAAAATAAAATGGATAGAAGATGAAATGTTTTTGTGGTTTAAATAAAAGTTTTGGGGAGTGCTGTGGAGCTGTTATCTCAGGTGAAAAAATTGCTTTGAACCCTGAAGAATTGATGCGCTCTCGTTACAGTGCATACGTGATAGCAGATGGAAGTTATCTTGTAAAAAGTGCGACAAAAGAGCATAGATACGAGGATGATGTTGCACTCATTGAAGAGTTTTGTAAAAATGTGAAATGGTTGAAGCTGGAGGTCTTACATGTCAAAGAAAATGAGTTTGATGGTATTGTTGAATTTAAGGCCTATTATCTTGAAAACAGTGAAATCGTTTTACTTCATGAAAGAAGTGATTTTGTTAAAAGTGATGGAATCTGGGAATACGACAAAGGGAGTTTTATCAATTCTAAAGTCGAGCGAAATGAGCCTTGTCCTTGTGGTTCCGGCATAAAATACAAAAAGTGTAACAAGCACTTAATGGCGTATTAATGATCGCTTAGATATAATCGCGTTTATATAATTGCCACAATGTGACAATAACTCCACTACAGAGAAGAAAATGCTAAAAACAATAAAACTTACAAAAAGATTCGGAAATAGAATCCTGTTTGAAAATATCAATATCAAACTTGACCGCCATAAAAGATATGGTCTTATCGGTGCAAACGGTGCTGGAAAAACAACTTTTTTAAATATCCTCAGTGGTGAAAATAAAGAGTTTGAAGGCGATATCATCATCGGTTCAGGTCTTAAAGTCGGAACTTTGGGACAAAACCAGTTTGCTTATGAAAACTACACGATTATGGACGCTGTTTTATTTGGAAACAAACGTTTATATGACGCGGTAAAAGAGAAAGAAAAACTTTATGAAACAGGCGATTTTGAAGATGATGCTGTAAACGACCGTCTTGCAGAACTAGAAATGATCTCCGTGGAAGAAGATCCGACTTATGAATATGAGATTAACATTGCAAAAGTTTTGGAAAATGTTGGCATTGGGGCTGAGCATCATTATGACCTTATGTCAAGTTTAAAAAGTTCTGATAAATTCAAAGTTTTACTTGCACAGGTTTTATTTCCAAAACCAGATATCTTGTTCCTCGATGAGCCTACGAACAACCTCGATATGGAATCAATTGCTTGGCTAGAAAACGAGCTTCAACGCCACGATGGAACACTCGTAGTTATCTCTCACGATAGACACTTTTTAAACTCTGTTGTGACACATATTTTGGATGTTGATTATCAAAAGATTCGTGAATTTACGGGAACTTATGATGATTGGTATCTTGCGGCAAATGTAATTGCAAGTCAAATGGAATCTGACAATGCTAAAAAAGTCAAAGAAAAAGAAGACCTTGAAGCTTTCGTTCGCCGCTTTAGCGCAAATGCATCAAAAGCAAAACAAGCAACTTCAAGACAAAAACAACTTGATAAATTAACAATAGAAGATATCAAACCATCTTCTCGCCGTGATCCAAGTATCGTTTTTAAACCAAAACGTCAGATGGGTGATGAAGCCTTGATCGTTGAAAATGTTTCTCTTTCTTATGGAGATCTAGAAGTTTTAAAAGATATGACTATCAGAATTGAGCCGGGTGAAAAAATAGCACTTATTGGTTCTAACGGTGTTGGTAAGACTAGTTTATGTAAAGTGATAATGGAAGAGATTAAACCAACGTCAGGAACTGTACTATGGGGTGCGACGGTTGAACGAAGCTATTTTCCTCAAGACACCGCAGATCAGATTTCTGGTGATGGAACGCTCTATGAATGGTTACGCGGATATGATCCAAAACGTGATATTTCAGAGATAAGAAACTGTCTTGGACGTATGCTTTTTAGCGGTGAACAACAAGAAAAATCGGTTGAAAAAATCTCAGGTGGTGAAAAACACAGAATGATGCTTTCAAAGCTGATGCTTGAGCAAGGGAACTTTTTAGTTCTAGATGAGCCAAGTAACCACCTTGACCTTGAGGCTATCGTTGCTTTAGGCGAGGGTCTTTTTAACTTTGAGGGAAATGTTATTTGTGTGTCACATGACCGTGAGCTACTAGATGCATTTGCAAACCGTGTTATCGAGATTATGCCTGATGGAAGATATATAGATTTCAAAGGTACTTATGAAGAGTACGCAGAAGCAAAGCACGCTGGGACACTTGACTACGTGTAAAAAACTTTTTTAAAAAAGGATTCATTTTGGAGAAAGATTATAGAAATTTTTTAGGACTCGGCATCGCCGGAAACTTTGCGCTTCATCTCAAGCAAGCCGGAGAGATTGAAGATTTTAAAGATATTATCACAGCAGATGAAGCCGCTCCAAAAGGGGTCTTTCCCTTTTATATCCCAAAAAATGCTACATTTTTGGGAACTTACCCAATTTCAAATGATACCATCCA
>JBBRBK010000038.1:0-18150 GCA_038205935.1 Campylobacterales bacterium | reverse complement strand
CAAGTCTAACTGATACTCATAGTCAAACAACCCTCTGCTCTTTTTGCTCATTAAAATCTCCTTACCTTTATGACATTTGTATCTTTATTTTATCGAATTTGGGCTTTTAGAAAAATATAGGTAGGTTTTTAGAGGTGCCCTTAATGCCAAGGTTTTGTATTTTTTTACAAAATTGCGTGGCTTTAGGCTTGATTTCAAAAGAAGTGCTTTTCAAGAGAATTTACGTTATGTTAACCAATATGTAATAGTAGATTTAAAATATATAAATCAGTGTGATCTGAAACCTTTGAAATTGGTAACAATAGTAGCAGTTTTCCTTTCTTAGAGTCTATACTACACTACGAAATACCACCCCAAGATTTACTTGGATTTAGATGCGAAAGCTAAGTTCTAAATATATTATACTTTTTATGAGTTCTGAGAATATTTTCGAATTAAAAGTTTAGTTACATAAACAATTTTGATAATATAAGATATAATCCATATAGTTTAAAACATAAGGATATAAAATGTTAACCTATGGCATAACAGATATTCAAAATAAACCTTCATTGATTAAAGCAATGGATATAGCAGAAATTATAGATAGAAGAGCACATGTGACGTTGGGATATTATATCTCTGCAAAATATGATAGTTATATTAGACCTATTATAGAAAAAATTGACAGGGAAGAGAAACTAGCAAAACTACATAAGCTAAAAAATCACCAAGATTTAGAATTCGCAGAAATCGGGGTTGATGATGGTATTAAATAGAAGAGACATAGTTATCGTCAATCTCTATCCAAAAAAAGGAGATGAAGTTGGTAAAATCAGACCGGCTGTTATTATCTCAGGAGATGATGAAAACTCGATTTTGGATACAGTGATCTTAATGCCGATATCAACTGATCTAATTGATGATATGTCTCCATATAGAATGAGAATCTCTAAACGAGAAAATTTGGAAGAGGATTCGGATATTTTAATCAATCAGATCCGTACACTTTCCAAAACAAGAATAAAAGATAAAATTGCAAAAATTACAGCAGCTGAATATGAACTAGTCATTCAGCTGCTTTGTAAGAATTTTTAAGAGGATAGTTGTTTGCTAATCGGCTACGTAAGAGTAAACATTAAAGACCAGCATGGGCATCAAATTTAAAAAGGCTGACAGCTTCTTTGCTCGCAGGATCATGAAGAATTTTTGATGCCTCAATATCTAAATAAAGAATCGACGACGTATTTTGTTACAATTTATCATAAAAATAGGACTTAACACTGCCAAAGGGAAATTCGTATATCATCATAATCAACCTGAGAATCCAAGGCTTCAAAAATAGGTTTTAATCGAGGTTGACCATCTTCTGAAAAATTATCTTTGTTATTCTCAGCTTTGATTTTTATGACAGCGTCTTTAATAAGTAAAATAATTTTTTCATCTGGTAAGAATTTATTTAAATCTAGGTCTGGATCTTGTTCCTTTAAGATACTCAAATGTTTGATTATGGTTGCTTTACTCATACCTCTATTATTTGCCAATTCTAAAATTGAGTTGGATGTTTCAATCAACTCTTTTGTTTGAATGTAAGTAGGAGTTGTATTTACAGAAAGAATTTTTTTCTCAGATTCTAGAATCTTTTCTTGAGTTTTAATTTGAGCTAGATCAGTTATCCCACCTACTCTTTGAATATAAGCGTCAAATATCTCTTCAAGGTCTTTGGGCAAGATGGCCGATATCTCATCACTTGCTTTTTTTGAAGCTGCTTTGATTCTATCGTCGATATGTAGAATGAGTGGATCAACAGTTAAAGCAGTATCATTTAAACCCATCAGGCGAAGTCCGTCTATATTCTTAATACGCGAAAGCGCTACATATCCCTGCCCTACTTCAAAAGTTTTAGATAAATCTATCTCAGCAGCATCAAGAGTCATCCCTTGAGATTTATGTATAGTAATTGCCCATGCAAGTTTTAGAGGGATTTGAGAAACTTTAGCAACTACATTTCCACTCTCATTTTCTACGGTCCAATCTTCTAAGCCAAGCTTGATAAGTGTTCCATAAGAGGTTTTTACTATGGGTAGCTGCGTTTCTTTGTCAAAGTCTACTACAACACCTGTAGTACCATTTATGTAGCCCTGTTCATGGTTATTTTTTATAAACATCACTACAGCATCTACCTTTAGGACTATTTCTTCTAAAACAAGAGAAGATTTAAATATCTTCCCAATATTTGCAACACTTCCCTCAGATTTGTAAGTAAATGAGTGGGGGTTAGAATTAATTTTAGCTAACTCATTATTATTGATTCTATCAACATCTACATTATGCGTATAGAGTTTTGTTGGCTCAAAATCTATACCAAGATCTTTTTGGTATCTTGAATTTAAAATATCATAGGAGTTATTTGAAACATTACCACTTCTAATTTCATCCAAAATACTAATAAGGATATTATCATCTTGTCTAAATTTTTCTTCTAGGTAACATGTTTTTAAATCCAACTCTTTCCACGACAAGGATTGCCATGCAAAACGCTTGTCCTTTGGCACTTTAGAGATAGGAGGTAGCTGAAAAAAGTCCCCGGATAAAACTACTTGAACATCCCCAAATGGTCTATCATTTTCTTTAAATGCTCTTAGTATTTTATCTATTGAAGTAAATATTTCAGGAGAAACCATTGAAATTTCATCGATGATAAGCACTTTTAAATTAGAAAAACGTGTTTGTAAATATTTTTTCTCCAATAAAGATTCAATATAAAAATCATCTATTGTCTCACGAATACCTAAACTAAAAAAGGAGTGTATGGTTTGTCCCTGTAAATGTGATGCAGCAATACCGGTAGGAGCTACGATAGATGGCATGATTTTTCTTGATTTTAAATAAAAAATAAATGTATTTAAAAGATATGTTTTACCGGTTCCAGCAGAGCCAGTAATAAAAACATTATTTCCAGATTTTAATATATTTAAGGCTGTGTTTTGCATTTAAGATTCTTTAAAAATAAGGATAAGAGCATCAAAATTGTTTGCTGTTTGCCATTTTAGCATTTCTACATGTATTGTATGTTTTAATAATACTTGTCTTGACAACTATTGTTAAAACAAATATAATTCTTCTAGTTCATTACTAAATAGGAATACATTATGAAGTTTAATATGGATACATCTCTAGGATTTATTTTAAATAGAACAGCTATAGCTACAAAAATGAGTTTTAACCAACTTATAAAAAGTCATGGTATCTCACCTGAACAATGGTCTGTAATATTTAGAGTTGTAGAAAATGATGGAATAAGCCAAAAAGAATTAGCTGATTCAACATATAAAGATCAAGGTAATTTAACAAGAATGATTGATAAACTTGTTGAAAAAGATTATTTATATAGAAAATCAGATGATTCTGACAGACGTGCAATTCAGCTTTTTGCAACTGATAAATCCAAGTCTTTAGTTGAAGATGTTATCCCAATATCAAATTTATATAATGAACAACTTACAAAAGATTTTAGTGAAAATGAACAAGTGAAGCTAATAGAGCTTCTAAATAGAGTTTATAATAATATTCAAAAGGATTAAGAATGGAAAATAAAGTTGTATTAATAACAGGTGCTAATGGCGGTTTAGGTAGTGTCTTTGTAAAGAAAGTACTAGAGCTAAAGCCAAGTAAAATATATTGTACTGCTAGAGATTCTAGAAGTTTAGAAGCTATAAAAGCTATGAGTGACATTATAGAAGTAATACAGATGGATATTACATCAAAAGATTCTATAAATGAAGCTGTTTCAAAAATAGATACACTAGATGTCCTTATCAATAATGCTGGTGTAAATTCAAATATGAATTTATTTGATGATAGCTTTATAGATTTAGAAGTAAATTTAAAGGGTACTATTAATTTAACACAAGCACTTTTTGAAAAACTAAAAAGCTCAAAAGGTACAGTAATAAATATCACTTCAATATTAGCTCTTGTTAATCTTCCAGCGTTATCAAGTTACTGTGTATCTAAAAGTGCATTGCACTCATTTACACAAGCATTAAGAGCTGAGCTTGGACTCTTTGGTGGTAAAGTTTATGAAGTACTTCCCGGACCAATAGAAACAAGAATGACAGAGGGCTCTCCTATGCCAAAGACAAAACCAGAAGATATAGTAAATGCAGTTTTATCATCTATAAAAAATAATGAATTTGAGATATATCCTGATGGATTCTCACAAATGGTAAAACAAAGATTAGAAAATGAACCTGAAAAACTTATAGAAGAGTTTTCTATGTCTATTCAAGGGTAGTATAAAATTAAACTACTTCTTTAACAGAAGTAGTCTTATGGTAACTAGCAAACACCTAAAAGTAGGGCTTTTTCTATGAGTTGTTTTAAAATTTAGGTAAGTTTAGAGCAGAAGAGTTTTAATGGAGCGGGGGAAGATACACGAACCGACCCTCAGCTTGGAAGGCTGATGCTCTAACCAACTGAGCTACGCCCGCATGTGCCCTTTGAGAACTGGTGGCTTTACGCCACGCAGTTAGATTTCATGGTTATAAGAAAGAACAACTTTAGTCAGGCTGTCGATATTTTCTGCTTTGATATTGTAAGACTCACAAAGGACTTTTTTCGTTGCTTGGTCAAGAGAATCGAGCTCTATTCGATAATCAATTATGGTGTCCTCTTCGGAGACTTTCATGTTAAATACGGCAATTTCTTCTATTGAAGGTTTTTTACTGATGGCAATATACAAGCATTCCCTCGCTTCTTAAAATATAGAGCAGCATTATAGCGATAAAAATACGTAATTTGTCAAATTTATTTATAAATTGATTAAAAGTTAATCAATTTTTTTGAGTAAATATTTAAAATTTGTTGTATGGCTATTTTTAAAAGAGATCTTTTAAATAATCTAAAGTTAGCTAATTTATTTTTAACCTTTTGCCAAAGTCCGAAAGGACTTTTAAGATGTTCTGACATGCTTGGCAACTATAATCCTAATTTGTAAGTTTTCAATTATAGTGAAAATTCTTAAACATGGAAGATGATACTAGTTTAAAGACAATACCCTTTCAAAATAATTTTCTACTTTTCATCAAAATATATTACTATTTATTATTTTATAACTTTTATTTATTTATAAAATGAGATTTATTCAAATTTGTTTTATTTATACATTAGTATCCTTACTATAATACTAAGGTATAGATTATTATTTTTATACCCTTCTTCAAGCCCCTTATACAAAGGATTTTAAACACTTTGTGCATTTCAAAAAAATAAATTTATTTTGGTCTGATTGACAATGAATGAACATTCATATATAAATACGTTATCAAATAATAAAGGAGTGATCATGAAACAAGTCGATGAAAATCAAACTAAAGTTGATGCTATCTTAGTAGCATCTGTACTGTGCGGATATTTATACTCTGGATATTACCCAATGCTTTTCTTACTTACCTACGATTTTTTTGTAAGACTTTACATTTCGCCATGGTTAAGCCCTTTTTACCTTCTTAGTCATCTGTGCATAAAAGTTTTGAGACTTAAGAGAAAAGGTGTCGATGCAGAAGCAAAATTTTTTGCTGACAATATTGCTTTAACGGTTCTTATTTTTATCTTGGCGTCCGAATTTGGGCAAGAGCATATCGTCTCGGTAGTCCTCATTCTTAGCCTTGTGTTTTGGAAAATTGTTGAAGCGACAAAAAATATTTGTGTTGGGTGCAAGTTATTTCAGTTGCTCCGCCGCCACAATATTGAAATCGTTTCTTTATAAAAGTAAAAAGGAGAATTCAATGAATTTCGCAGAAAATATAACAGAGTTAATAGGCAATACGCCTTTAGTCAAACTAACAGCGGCAAGTACAAATGCACTGGTTTTAGGGAAGTGTGAGTTTATGAATCCTACTCATTCAGTAAAAGACAGAATTGGATTCAATATGATCCAAAATGCGCTTAATGAGGGGCTAATAAACGAAAACTCTATCATTATTGAGCCAACAAGTGGGAATACGGGTATTGCACTCGCAAGCGTTTGTGCAGCACTTAAAATGAGACTTATCTTGACAATGCCAAGTTCTATGAGTTTAGAACGCAGACAGCTTTTAAAAGCGTTTGGCGCCGAGCTTGTACTAACAGAACCAAGTTTTGGGATGAAAGGTGCCGTTGACAAGGCTGTAGAACTGGCAAAAGAGTATCCCAACAGTTTCATACCACAACAGTTTGCAAATAAAGCAAACCCTGAGATCCATGAAAGAACAACAGCTTTGGAAATTTTGCGAGATACGGATGGCAAAGTAGATATTTTTATTGCCAGTATTGGAACAGGCGGAACGATAACAGGTGTTGGGGAAATTTTAAAAAAACATAATCCTCATATACAGATCATCGCGATCGAGCCTACAAACTCTCATGTACTTTCAGGAGGAACGGCAGGTCCACATAAGATCCAAGGTATTGGAGCAGGATTTATCCCTGATGTTTTAAACCAAAAAATTTATGATGAGATCATCCAGATCAGCAATGAAGACGCCATTAAAACTGCAAAAGAGTTGGCAAAGAATGAGGGACTTTTAGTGGGTATATCTGCTGGAGCGAATGTATTTGTATCTTCACTTGTAGCAAATAGAAAAGAAAACAAAGGCAAGACGATTGTCACGATTCTTTGCGATACGGGAGAGAGATACTTAAGTGCAGGACTGTATGACGATATCTCGTGATACATGTAAAGAGAAGGAAAAAATAAAATGCAAGAAAAAGCATACAGGTCTGTTGTCAAAACAATTTCTTGGAGAACCATTGGAACGATCGACACCGTTATCATATCCTATCTGATTACCGGTAGTTTAGCGATGGCAACATCCATCGGCTCGGTTGAGTTGTTTACAAAAATGACTCTTTACTATTTTCATGAAAGAGTATGGAACAAGATTAACTTGGGTAGGCATAAACCTACAAGTAATGATTATCAGATTTAGGAGATAAAAATGACAGAGATAGTACAACATTTAAATAAAAAGTTTGAGCACAAAAAAACGCAAGAGATATTGGAATATTTTTTAGAAAAATATAAGGGGAAAATTACCTTTTCATCGAGTTTTGGAGCAGAAGATCAACTCCTCACAGATATGATAAGCAAGATAGACAAAGATACAAAGATATTTACACTTGATACCTATGTACTTCCCCCAGAAACATATGATGTCATGAAAAAAACAAATATAAGATATGAGATCACGGTAGAGAGTTATCAACCCACTTATGAAGAGTTGGAACAGCTTTATAAGAGACAAGGGCTGAATGGTTTTTATGAATCGGTAGAAAATAGAAAAGAGTGCTGTTTTGTCAGAAAAATAGTTCCTTTAAAAAAAGCACTCAAGGGGATGCGTATTTGGATTACCGGTTTACGCGCTGAACAAAGTGTCACACGCACAGAGATGCAGCTTTTAGAGTGGGATGAGGGTCATGATATTATTAAGCTCAATCCTCTTATCTCGTGGACTCATGAAGAGGTCTGGGCATATATAAGAGAAAATGATGTCCCATACAACGAGCTTCATGATAAAGGATATCCGAGTATTGGATGTGCTCCATGTACGAGAGCTGTTAAAGAGGGTGATGACATTCGAAGCGGAAGATGGTGGTGGGAAAACCCCAAACATAAAGAGTGCGGTCTGCACTTTAAATAAAGGTAAAAAAATGATAGATACAAAACAATTAACACATTTAAAACAGCTTGAAGCAGAATCAATACACATCCTAAGAGAGGTGGTTGCAGAGTTTGAAAACCCTGTGATGATGTACTCGGTGGGCAAAGATTCCGCAGTGATGCTACATCTTGCCTTAAAAGCATTTTTTCCAGCAAAGCTTCCATTTCCTCTCTTACATGTAGACACAAGATGGAAGTTTAAAGAGATGATTGAGTTTCGTGACCAAAGAGCCAAAGAAGAAGGGTTTGAACTTTTGGTACATACCAATCCTGATGGAATAGAACAGGATATCAATCCTTTTGTCCATGGTTCGGCGATTCATACCGACATCATGAAAACACAAGGACTCAAACAAGCACTGAACAAATATGGATTTGACGCAGTTTTTGGCGGAGCTAGACGTGATGAAGAGAAAAGTCGCGCAAAAGAACGTATCTATTCTTTTAGAGATAAAAACCATAGATGGGATCCAAAAAACCAAAGACCGGAACTTTGGAACACTTATAATGCAAGAGTCCACAAAGGTGAATCGATCAGAGTTTTTCCTCTTTCAAACTGGACGGAACTTGATATCTGGCAGTATATTTATTTAGAAGGAATCCCTATCGTTCCACTTTATTTTGCCGGTAAACGTCCTATTATCGAGAGAGATGGCGTGAAAATCATGGTGGATGATGAGAGAATGCCCATATATGAAGGCGAAGAAGTGAAAGAGGAGATGGTGAGATTTCGGACTTTAGGCTGTTATCCGCTCACAGGTGCGGTAGAGTCATTGGCTCAAACACTTCCAGAGATCATCCAAGAGATGTTGCTCACAAAGACAAGTGAAAGACAGGGACGCATGATAGATAACGATTCTTCAGGATCGATGGAGAAGAAAAAAATAGAAGGATATTTTTAAAATGACAACATTAGAAACAAAAATCGCGACTGATATACAGAGCTATTTAAAAGAACATGAAAACAAGCAATTATTACGCTTTATCACATGTGGAAGTGTAGATGATGGTAAAAGCACTCTCATTGGGAGGCTTTTATATGACTCAAAAATGATTTTTGAAGATCAGCTTGCAGCTATAAAAAAAGAGAGTAAAAAAAGTGCTGCGACTGAAAATGAATTTGATCTTTCATTATTAGTGGATGGTTTGCAAAGTGAACGAGAGCAAGGGATCACTATTGATGTCGCGTACAGATATTTTACGACAGACAAAAGAAAGTTTATTATCGCCGATACTCCCGGTCACGAACAGTACACAAGAAATATGGCAACGGGTGCAAGTACGGCGGATTTAGCGATCATCTTGATAGACGCAAGATATGGTGTCCAAACACAAACAAAAAGACACTCATTTATCGCCAAACTTCTTGGTATCAAACATATTATTGTGGCTATAAACAAGATGGATCTTGTTGCCTTTAGCGAAGAAATCTATGACAAAATCGTACAAGAGTATCTTAATTTTGCACAAGAACTTGGTTTAGATTCACAAATTAGACTTCTTCCTCTGAGTGCTTTGAGCGGAGACAATGTTGTCAAAAAAAGTGAAAAAACACCTTGGTATGATGGAGAAACTCTTCTTTTCTTACTTGAAAATATAGAGATACAAAATGACAGAGATCTGCAACATTTCAGATTTCCCGTACAGTATGTCAATAGAGCGAACCTTGATTTTAGAGGTTTTTGTGGCACGATCGCTTCAGGAGTGGTAAAAATTGGAGATGCTATCACCGTTTTACCCTCAGGCAAGAGCTCAAGAGTCAAAGCGATAGTAACTTATGATGGCGAACTCTCCTACGCTTATGCTCAGCAAGCCGTAACACTTACGCTTGAGGATGAGATAGATATCAGTCGTGGTGACATCATTGTCAAAAATGATGATATCCCACAAAGTGGCGATAGTTTCGATGTCAATCTTGTATGGATGGATGAAACGCCTCTTACTCAGGGAAAACGCTATTTTATAAAAAGAGGGTCTTCTCTCAATGTCGGAAGTATTGATAATTTTTACTATAAAACAGATGTCAATACACTCCAAAAACAGGAGATAAATTCTCTTCATTTAAACGAAATCGCTTATGCTAAGTTGGATTTAGAAAATAAAATCGCTTATGATCCATACAATCTCAACAAGGCGATGGGAAGCTTTATCATTATAGACAGACTTACAAATAATACTGTCGGTGCGGGGATGATAGTCAAAAAATCTGATGATGTTCCAAGCACGCGCATACCAAAACACACCGCTTTTGAGCTTGAGCTCATGGCATTGATAGAAAAATATTATCCCGAGTGGAATAATAATAAATAAACAGTTATGGAAAAAAAGATGAAAAAAGAAACAAAAGCGCAAAGAGTCGAAAGAATCAAAAAAGAAAAAGACGGACTTGACGTTTTAAAAGATATACACCGTTATGCACAAACCGGCGAAGCCGTAGATCCTGAAGATATTGACAGATTTAAGTGGTATGGACTTTACACGCAAAATAGAAATCTTCAAGCAAAAGATGATGCAACTTTGTATTTTATGTTAAGAATCAAGGTGCCAAATGCACAGCTTAATTTAGAGCAGTTAAAAGTACTCTCTGAGATATCAGCCAAGTACGCAAGAGGAAGCGCAGACTTTACAACAAGACAAAACGTGCAGTTGCATTTTATCAGGGTTGTCGATCTTCCTGCCATTTTTGCACTCTTAACTTCTGTTGGACTCAGCTCCGTTTTTGCCGCGGGTGATGTGCCTAGAAATCTAGTTACTTGCCCGGTAAATGGCATTGATCATCAACAAATTGCTGATGTAAGAGAGATTGCAAAAGAGATAGACGCTTATTTTGATGGAAACAGAGAGCTTTCAAACCTTCCTAGAAAATATAAAGTCGGTTTATGCGGATGTCATAAACACTGTATTTCACATGAGATTCAAGATCTGAGCTTTAGTGCAACTAAGAACAAAAACGATGAAATACTTTTTGACGTACATGTAGGCGGAGGGCTTGCGTCAAATAAACGAATAGCGACACATATCGGCTATGTTACCAAAGAACAGATTTTACCTGTAGCAAAAGCGGTCAGTGAAATTTACAATGAAAGCGGAAACAGAGACAATCGTAATAAAGCGAGAGTTGGGCATATTGTAGAAGAGTTTGGTGTAGAAAAATTTCTTGAAGCCTTACATGTAAAGCTAGATTTCACTCTTTTGCCAAGACTTTCTCAAGAATATACACATTACAGATTTAGAGAACATTTTGGAATACATAAAAGTCTAGAAACAGATAAAAGCTATATTGGCTGTGCTGTAAATGGTGGGAGTATAGGCTCAAAAGGTCTGGAAAATCTCTATAAGATACTCGAAGAATACGGTGCGACGAAGATCAAGACGACCACGACGCAGAATTTTGTCATTATCGACGCACCGACGCAAAATGTTATAGCCATTGCCAGCGCACTAAAAAAGATAGATATAGAGGTCAACCCCTCGCCCTTTAAAGCTAGAACGCTCTCATGTACAGGAATGAAATTTTGTAAGTTCGCCGTATCTGAGACTAAAGATCTTACAGACTTGCTCATAAAACATCTTGAAAAAAAGTTTCCTGATTTTGAAGAAAGTATCTCTTTTAGTCTCAATGGTTGTCCAAACTCATGTGCTCATTCGCATATCGTGGATATCGGACTAGTAGGATGTAAAGTAAAAAAAGATGATGTAACAGTTTCTGGTTTTGAGCTGATACTCGGAGGCTATCTTCAAGGAGATAAAAGTGCTTTTGCCAAAAGTACGGGTATAAAATTTGCATCTGAAGAGACTTTGGAGATTATAGAAAATCTTATAAGCGAATATAAAGAGAGTGACTATTGCTCATTTTATGATTTTGTAGAAAAAAACGATAAAATAAACACAGAATGAATAAAGATATTTTTCGCCCTATTCTTGAAAAAAAAACGAAAGTAATAGATGAGATCGTAGATAACACTATAGGTCTGCATAAAAAGTATTACTTTGATTATACGGCTTCAGGACTCGGATTTAGCACAATAGAATCAAGGATACATGAGGTGTTGCTCACTTATGCAAATACCCATTCCAAAGAAGCTACGATGGCAGCACAGACCGATTTTTACTATAATGAGGCACGCGCACAGCTTAAAAATTCTCTTGAAATCAATGACGAGTTTGCTATTTTACCTTGTGGATACGGAGCTACATCTGCGATAAAGCGTTTGCAAGAGATTCTAGGGATTTACATCCCTCCAGCTACGCGCAAGCGTTTTAGCTTACTAGAAGAAAGCATCTCTCGTCCTCTTGTCATCACAGGACCTTATGAACATCATTCAAACGAGATTAGTTATAGAGAAGCCCTCTGTGACTGCGTTCGCGTAAGAATCAACGATAAAGGAACCATCGATCTCAAACATCTTGAATCGATTCTTCGTAACTCTAAGCATACTCAAATCATCGGTACTTTTTGTATAGCATCCAATGTCACTGGGATCATAACTCCTTATGAAAAAATATCCAAGTTGCTTCGTAAATATAATGCAACTGTCTGTTTTGATGCCGCGGCTTCATCAGCATATATGAACGTTCCCTGCTCACTGTATGATGCGATGTTTCTTTCGCCTCATAAACTTCTCGGAGGTCCAGGCTCATGCGGCATACTAGTCATTAAAAAAGAGCTTATAGACAATACTCTAGCACCTACTTTTGCAGGCGGGGGAACGGTAGAATATGTTGATAGAGGTAACCATAACTTTATAGACGAGAAAGAGATACGCGAAGATGCGGGAACACCGGGGGTATTGCAGCTTGTCCGCGCGGCGCTTGCTTATCAGTTACGCAATGAGGTTGGACTTTTATGGATAAAAAAGAGAAAGAAAACTCTGTTGCGTCATCTACTTGAGGGACTTAGCAAGATTGACAATTGTAAAGTTTACGGTAATCTCAATGTTCAAAATATAGGTAATATTTCCTTAAATATACAAGGGTTTGACCCCTATGAAATTTGTGAGAATCTCTCTACGAAGTATGCTTTGCAAACACGTGCAGGTTGCTCATGTGCTGGTCCTTATGGCCATGATCTTTTGGGTATGAATGACAACAGTGATTTGCAATCTCGTCCAGGCTGGCTTCGCATAAGTGTTCATTATTCGCAAAATATCGACAGTATCGATTATCTTTTAGCCTCACTCAAAGAATATACGGATAAAGCAACTTGTTGATTTTAGATTTTATAAAAGAGAAAGTTATTTTACTTATAGCATTCCCATCGATATAATCATAGTATGAATTATAATTTTGAATGGGATCTTCAAAAAGCACGGTGTTGCCTTTAAAGTTGCTGTGACTGTTCTTATAGTACAATTACAGGCAAAACAAAAAAACAAGGACTTCAATCATGAATAGATATACGCTGATAGTTTTATTTGCATGGGTGATATTTTTGGTAAGCAATGTCGGAGCAAAAGAGATACAACTTGTTCCGGGAGAAACATACCGTCAAGGTAACCTTACCGTCACATGTGGCCAATCGTCAATAGATACCACAACAGATACCCCATTGACGCTCAACGACTGCCAGTATTGGGATGATTTTAATCAAAAGTGTCTGTTTAAGAAAACCACTTATGTGTTTAAAAACCTCAAATGCGTTGAAGAATGTCAGCACTGGGATAAGTTCAAAAGCACTTGCTATTACCAGTCAAAATGTACCTTCTACCCGTCTCATAAGACATTTGTGCAAACCACATGCGAAAAGTTTGATAACTTTAACAATACCTGTCTGAAAACGAAGGATACGACAATTGGGCGATGAGAGAAGATTAGCAACTCTTTATCGTTTATAGAAAAAAAGTTGTGTTCGCTCATTTAGCTACAACATTCCCATCGACAACTTAGCCTCATCGCTCATTTTGTCTCTTGACCAAGGTGGGTCAAACACTAGATTTACTTGAATCTCAAGGTTTGGCTCATCTTCAATAAGAGAGCCTACACTTCGAACTTGATTGACAAGGAGTTCACTTACGGGACATCCTGCCGAAGTAAGTGTCATAGTCACTACACATGTTGTTCCACCAGTTGATCTTGCACAGTCAATGGCATAGATAAGCCCCAAATCATATAAATTCATAGGAATTTCCGGATCATAGATATCTTTTATTTTTTCTATGATTTTTTCCTTTAATGCCTCAAATTTCATTTTCTTCATCCTTGCATTGCTTTGCATACGTATAGATAACATTTAAAAAAGCTTCTAAACCTTGCTGTCTCACAGGACTGAGCAACTCCATAACGCCCATATCTAATAATCTCTTTGGATCAAAAGAAAGAATCTCATCAGGAGTACGGTTGTTGAAAATCTTGAGCAACATCACTAACATCCCCTTGGCTATGATAGAGTCTCCCTCAGCTTCTAAAAGTACTTTAGAATCTTTATATGCTTTATGAACCCAAGCAAGGGAAGAACAGCCTTTGATGATGTTGTCATCAATCTTATATTTGCTCTCGAGAGCATCAGCTTCTTTGCCATAATCAAGAATATATTCCATCTTAGAATCTTTATCCAAAAAAAGATTCAAATCATTTTTAAACAGTTCAACTTGTTCTTGCATAGTCATCATCAATCCTCCATCGCTAATTCAAAATCCATACGGATCTTTTCTTCATATTTGGCATTTTTAAGAGCATCAATTAAAATGCCCGCAAATGCTAATACTAACATTTTTCTCGCTTCTTGAATCTCAATCCCACGTGAACGCATGTAAAAAAGTGATTTTTCATCCAGTTCGCCAATGGTGGATCCATGAGAGGCTTCAAGCTCATCTGTATAAATTTCCAACTGAGGTTTTGTATACATGTGAGCACGTTGGCTCAGTAGTATTGCTTTAGAATTTTGTTTTGCCTTTGAATATTTTGCGTCATGACCAACAAGAATCTTACCATCAAAAATACCGGTTGCTCCATCTTTTAAGATTGTGCGAGATTCCTGAACACTTTTAGAATGTGGCTGATTATGATTTATATAAACAACATTCCCGCTCCTCGCCTCTTTTGTTGCCAAAAGCAAATGAGATGCATTCGTTGCAGCATACTCATCCAAATCTATTTTAAAAAGATGTAAAGCATTCCCACTTCCAAAGTCAAAAGTATGAAGATTCAGTGAACTTTGTTCTGCCGCGTGATAGCGGTGTGAACCGATTATAGTTGCTTCATCTAAGTATCTGTTTTGGTTGCGAATCCAACTCAGGGTGCTATCTTTGGCAACATAGGCATCGATGCCATAAAGCAATAAACTCTCTTGACTTCCTTTTGTTTGAAAACTCTCAAAAACTTTTACTTGTGTATTTTCTTTTGTTTGTATTGCAATACGATAAGGTAACAGTGTATTTTTATCTGTAAAATGATGCTCTATCTCAAAAGTTATATCGTTTTCAGTTTGCATATTTATAACATTTTTACAAAGAATATGAGACATAAAGTACAAAGCATCATAATGCGTACCATCTGCTTGAAAATCATCAATAAAACTCAATATAACACCACTAGGATATTCTTTGACAATACCATTTTCAATAATAAGTTTAGTACCTTGAATCGGTGTGCTAATACTGGGTATTTTGACATTATATTCTTGTGAAAGTATCAGTTTAATGGCAAAATTACGATAATGTTCCGTTTTGTTTCCAGGAATCCCAAGCGCCTTTATTCTTTCATATAAAGGATGCTCGACATGTGCCATTTCTAAAGTTAAAGGTTTCATTATGTATCCTTTTGCACTGCCTGATATCCTTGAGATTCTAGAACATCTACAAGCTCAGGTCCACCTGTTTTGATTATTTGCCCATCTTGCAAGACATGAATATAATCAGGATGAATATAATCTAAAATCCGTCTATAATGTGTGATGATTAAAAATGTTCTTTTGCCATCTTTCATCCTATTTATGCCCTCTGAAACTGCCCTTAGCGCATCAATGTCGAGTCCTGAATCAATCTCATCGAGTATAATAACATCGGGTTGCAATATCTCCATTTGTAAAATCTCATTGCGTTTTTTCTCACCGCCAGAAAAACCATCATTAAGACCGCGTGCGATCATATCCGTATTCATCCCTAGTTGCTCTGCATGTGCTCTCATGAGCTTTAAAAATTCAGCGGCATTTGTTTCCTTTTGGTCGTGATATTTTTCTTTGGCGTTGAGTGCTGTGCGCAAAAAATATGCATTATTGACACCAGGCACTTCAACGGGATTTTGAAAACTGAGAAAAATACCCTCTAACGCTCTCTCTTCAGGCGGTAATTGTAAAATATCTTTACCTTTGTAAATGATTTCTCCCGCCGTTACGTTGATATCATAATGACCGACTATTGCTTTAGTAAGAGTAGATTTTCCTGCGCCGTTTGGTCCCATAATGACATGGACTTTCCCGGCTTCAAGAGTAAGATTTACCCCTTTTAAAATATCGTTATCGCCAATCTTTGCATGTATGTTTTTAATCTGCATCATCCTACACTTCCTTCGAGAGTTAAATTTAAAAGTTCTTTTGCTTCAACTGCAAACTCCATTGGGAGTTGTGCAAATACCTCTTTACAAAATCCATGAACAATCATAGACACAGCATTTTCTTCACTAATACCACGCTGGCGCAGATAAAAGAGTTGTTCATCACTGATCTTTGAAGTTGTTGCTTCATGTTCTATTTGTGCTGAAGGATTTCGAGATTCCAAATAGGGAAAAGTGTGTGCTCCACAATTTGGACCGATTAAGAGCGAGTCACATTGACTGAAATTACGCGCTTTCTCCGCTTTTGGTAAAATTTTGACCAATCCTCGATAACTGTTTTCACCCCTCATAGCAGAGATGCCTTTTGAGACTATGGTTGAACGAGTATTTTTACCGATATGAATCATCTTTGTACCCGTATCTGCTTGCTGACTCTTCGATGTGATGGCTACAGAATAAAATTCTCCGACAGAATTATCACCTTTTAAGATACAGCTTGGATATTTCCATGTTATAGCTGAACCCGTCTCCACTTGCGTCCATGAGACTTTTGAATTTTCTCCATCGCAAAGCGCTCTTTTGGTTACAAAATTGTAAATACCGCCCTTCCCGTTTTCATCGCCGGGATACCAGTTTTGAATTGTAGAATATTTAATCTCGGCATCTTTTTTTATGATGAGTTCTACAACAGCAGCATGAAGCTGATTTTCATCACGCTGGGGTGCGGAACATCCTTCATTGTAAGAAACATAACTTCCCTCATCAGCAATGATAAGCGTTCGCTCAAACTGTCCTGTATTTTTGGCATTGATACGAAAATAAGTAGAAAGCTCCATAGGGCATCTCACACCTTTTGGTATATACACAAAAGTTCCATCTGTAAATACAGCAGCATTGAGTGCTGCAAAATAGTTGTCAGTCATAGGAACAACAGAGAAGAGATACTCATCAATAAGTTCTGGATAATCCCGAATTGCATCTGATATGGAGCAAAAAATGATTCCTTTTTCTTTAAGTGTCTCAGAGTATGTAGTTTTTACAGAAACAGAATCAAAAACAGCATCTATGGCAATTCCCTGAAGCATCTTTTGCTCTTCAAGCGGAATACCCAGTTTTGCATAGGCATCTAAAATACTTTCATCCACTTCATCGAGGGAATTAGGTGCTTTCTTTGGAGCAGAAAAATAGGAAATTCCCTGATAATCAATAGGAGGATAATGTACATGCGCCCAATGAGGCTCTTTCATCTTTTCCCATTTATGTAAAGCTTTGATTCTTAAATCATACATCCATTGCGGTTCATTCTTTTTTGCAGAAATCACGGCAATAACATTATCATTTAATCCCGGAGGCAGTGTATCAGCTTCAATATCGACAGTAAATCCGAGCTTATACTCTTGGGAAACAATTTTGTCAACTTTCTCGGTAGACATAGGAACTCCTTGTAATTGAGTTATTTTTCAAATATATATCAAAGAGTATTTAAATACGTCATTGTGTATTTACTATAATTTATTTTTAATGTAGCTATAAGGGAGGTAAACATTGCATCTAAACAAGAATAGTTTAATTACGAGTATCTCGTAGGGGAAAAAGGGGAGATTAAAACTTACAATAAGCGCCCCACGCATCTTTTTTAAGAGATTTTATGGGATTCTTATTAGTTAGAAAAAGAAATTATGCATTGAACATATCTTTGTATAGACCTGTCGCCCACACTATAAGAGCTTTACCGTTACTTACACCTTCATCACCTTCCCATTTTTCAGAGAGTTCAACATTGGTAAATCCTGCAAGTGTTTTCCCTTCAAATCTATATTCAGCTCGAATTGAAATTGCACGATCTGGTTTTGTAGTGACTGATGAATAACAGATTGTAAGTGGGGACTTCCAAGCTATATCTTTACCATCTAGAATTCTCTGTGCGATGAGTTGACCTAAATAGTGTCCCTCAGTATTTGAAGTATTACCAGATTTTG
>JBBRBK010000037.1:0-18378 GCA_038205935.1 Campylobacterales bacterium | reverse complement strand
ATAGGTTTAAAGATGCCGATGCTTCTCGGCTGGTTTATCACTTTTAACTTTATCAACATCGCTTGGGTGTTTTTTAGAGCTAAAGAGTGGGATGATGGGATTAAAGTCTTGCATGCTATGTTTTTTGGGGAGTTTGTGCTTTCGTATAAATTTGAGAAGAAGCTTCATTTTTTTTCCGCACTCAATGTAAAATTCGGTGAATGGTTACCAAACATTTCAGGTGACCAATTTACATATGTTTTTTTATTACTTGCACTTTTGGCAATATTATTCACAAAAAATTCAACAGAACAAGCGATGCGTGTACCTTCCAAAAAAAGTTTATTTTTAAGTACTGTAGCGCTTACTGTTGTGGCTTTAATGTTCAACAAAATAAGTGAATTTTTATATTTTAATTTCTAAGGCTAACAAATGAGATCCAAGCCCTTTGTACTACTATTTTTTCTATTTCCTTTTATATTTATTGGCACAATTTTTTTGTTAGACTATATTATCGATCCTTTTGGAATCACTAACTATAATATCCTAAATATTCAATATAAAATGGCAAGAGATGACCGTACTGAAAAGATCGAACGAATACGAAAAATTGAAAAAATTGATAATATTATCTTAGGAAGTAGCCGTTCACAACATATAGATCCAACAATTTTGAATAGTTACTTTGGAGGCTACAGCTATAACTTTGGTGTTGGAGGCGGTAATAGTGCTGACGCTCTTGGAGTTTTACTTTATCTAAATAGTCAACATAAATTTCCTAGCCACGTACTTCTTACTTTAGATTTTTCAACTTTTTTAGGAGATGGGAACAGTCCAACTTTTTATAAATTACCTGAATTAAATTTTTATAATAAAAATATGCATCAAGAGAGTCAAATAGCAAAATTTTTATCTATTGATGCTGTTAGAGCATCATTTAAAACAATCAAAGCGCATATACTAAGTACAACGCCTACTTCTTACTTCAACAAAGAAGGTTTTATGGTAGTTACGAAGAAAAAAGAGTTAAGTGCTCCAGAGATATCAAAACTAAGTTCTGACTATGTCAATCGTATCTATTCAGGTGGAAATATCACGATATCTAAAGAACGACTACATAATGTGGAACAAATTGTAGCTTTATGCAAACAAAACAAAGCAGATCTAACCATCACTTTAACACCTGTTTCATATTTTCAATATGATCTAATTAAAAACAATATACATCTATCCTCAAAAATAGAGGCCTTTAAAGAACAACTCTCTGCGATACACCCTTTTTATGATGCTATGATAGATAATATCTATATAAGAGATTTGAGTAATTTTGAAGACAATGTTCATACAAATGAAAAATATGGGAAGCTTTATATGCAAGCCATATATAAGCATGAAAATAAAGGCTTAGTATCGTTACGAGAGTAAGGTCAAATTCCGCTTCACATCCTCAAACATCTCAGCTCTTTTCTCCTCATCGTGGGGAATCATGTAATGCTTTTGGATAGTTTCATCACTCACGCTTTTCCATCTCGCAGCACTTGCAAATAAACTATCTGCAAAAAAAGTCATCGTCGGTGTTCCTACAAGTGCGGCTAAATGATATGTGCCTGTGGATGTGGAGATAAAGAGTTTAAAACCGCTTATGAGCTTTGCAAAGTTGACCAAACCGTCTTTTGAGATACAAAAGATTACCTCTTTGTTTTGAAGTTTTTCTTTGCACTTATCATGGAGTTTTTGTTCATCAGGTCCAAAGGTCATTACTATTTGATATTTATCTGTTTGCAATACTGTTTTTACAAGTTCCACATATTCATCAACCGTCCAGTTAGCATCTGAAGAGCCACCAAATCCAGGATGAAAAGCGATGATCTCTTTTGTGATGTTGTGTTCTTTACAAAAACTTTTATAAACTTCGTTTGCATCATCGAAGCTCAAAAGCGGTTTTTCAAAATGGAGATCAATATCAGGAAAAAGAGTTTTTGTAAGTTCTAGGTTGTACTCAAACTCCGCCATCTTCACTTCGCTTCTTCGCTGCACAACTCTGTCTGTGTAAAAGATTTGCGCTATCTTTGTCGCAGGAGCGATACGTTTTTTTATTCCCGCTAAAAACTGAGCAAGAGCGACGCGGGTGTTTGAAAAAAGAGTAATGGAAACATCTATCTTTGCCGTTTTCAACTTTTTCGCAAGTTCAAAAACAGAAGTTTTACCATCATCCACGATCACTTCATCTATAAAATCGCACGCTTTCGCTAAAGATTCATTTAAAGGAGCCACGCAAACGATGATTTTATTTTGCGGATTGTGTTGTTTTAAGACCTTACATGTAGGCAATGCGGTGATAAAATCTCCGAGTTTATCGGTGCGAACGATTAAGATATTCAATCTTTTCTCACTCTCATGTAAGAGGCAAATCTTGGCTTACCTTTTTTTGTAAAGCTGAAATATTTAAAAGTGATGATGCTTCCAATGGCTGGAGGATTTTTTCTTGTATCATCACTAAAACCTGTTCCGATAAACAGTTGTGTGCCATTTTCAAGCTTTACATGTAAGCTTCCCATCATCCCTTTATATTTCCCTGCTCCGGCTTTATATCCAATCACTTTTCCTTCCATATCTTGAGCGAGTTTGACTTTTAAAATCGAATCACTTCTACCTTCAAAATAACCAAGAGAGCCATCTTTTATGACAACGCCTTCGCCACGTTTTTTGAGAACTTCATCTAAAAATGTTTTGAGCTCTTTTTTATCATGGCAGATCTTTTGCGGTATCACTCTTACATTTTTGAGATGATGAGCAGTGATATAATCCTGTGCTTTTTGAAGTCTTTGAGTGAAGTTCCCCTCAGCGCGGGGCACTTCAAAGATATTGTAAGTGATCTCTTTCCATTTTTCGCTCGGTTTGTCATCCATCACAATGGACTGGATATTTTCAAAATCCCCACGCGCAGTCCAAAGTTCGCCATCAAGCGCAAAAGGCGGAAGATCTTGCGTAAACCATTTTGGAGCGTTTATAGGTTTATTTTGACGAGAGAGAAGTTGTTTACCATCCCAATATCCCCGAATACCGTCAAACTTCTCAGACATCATCCAGCCAGAGATATTTTGATCGCTATAGATATTTGGTTTTTGCAGAGTTAATGCATTTACATGTAAGACGAAAAGAGCTAAAACTGCAAAAAGACGAATCATTTTTAGTTCACACCGATTTGAAAATACTCAAATCCCATTGTTTGCATCTTTTCTTTACTAAACTGATTGCGACCATCAAAGAAGATTGGAGTTTTAAGAAGCTTTTTTATCTCATCAAAATCAGGACTTCTAAATTCTTGCCATTCAGTGACAAGTATCACAGCATCTGCATCTTTGAGCGCATCATACTTAGTATCTACATAAGAAACTTTATCGTTACCTTTGAGGTAATGAGCCTCTGCTTCGTGACGTGCTTTTGGGTCATACGCTATGATATTTGCGCCGCGTGAAGTGAGCTCGTTGATGATAGTAATGGCACTTGCTTCGCGCATATCATCCGTTTCAGGTTTAAAGCTCAGTCCCCAAACTGCGAAAGTTTTGCCTTCTAAATTTTCGCCGAATCTTGCTATCACTTTATTTGAGATCACATATTTTTGTGCGTAATTTACAGCTTCTACAGCATTTAAAATACGAGGCGTATAACCAAAATCTTTTGCGGTTTTTGCTAATGCTTGCACATCTTTTGGAAAACAGCTTCCGCCATATCCGCAACCCGGATAGATAAAACTATACCCGATGCGGCTGTCACTTCCTATGCCGTTTCTTACTTTGTTGATATCCGCGCCAACGCGTTCACAAATCTGACTCATCTCATTCATAAACGATATCTTTGTCGCAAGCATCGCGTTTGCCGCGTACTTTGTCATCTCAGCGGATTTGATATCCATCGTTATAAATCTGTCGTGATGCTTCATAAAAGGTGCGTAAAGTTCGTGCATAACATCTAATGCTTTTTGTGAATCTGCACCGATAACCACGCGGTCAGGATGCATAAAGTCATTGATCGCCGCGCCTTCTTTTAAAAATTCAGGGTTACTAACAACATCAAACGCAATACTAACGCCGCGTTTGTCTAACTCCTCTTGGATCGTCGCTCTTACTTTTTCAGCCGTTCCCACAGGAACTGTCGATTTATCCACGACGACAATATAATCTTGCATACTTTGCCCAATTTTTTTCGCAACCGCCAAAACATACTGTAAATCTGCACTTCCGTCGTCACCCATAGGCGTTCCCACAGCGATGAAAGAGATCAAAGAGTTAGCAATCGCTTCAGTTGCATTTGTCGTAAACTTCAACGTACCTTTTTTATAGTTCTCCAATGTCATATCTTCTAAGCCCGGCTCATAAATAGGGATAATTCCCTGCTCAAGTTTTGCTATTTTGTTTTCATCTATGTCGACGCAAGTGACTTTATTCCCCATCTGAGCGAAACACACACCGCTTACTAATCCGACATAGCCTGTTCCGATAACTGATATTTTCATATATTAATTCCCATATTCTTTAATTTTATGATTTTACATTAAAAAGGATATAATCTGACTTATCCATTCATTGGAGCGTCTTATGAAATATATAATTTTATCTTTCTTCTTATTTTTCTTTTTTGGTTGTAGCGCCAGTACTTTACAGACAGCTTGGACACGTACAAAAAATGCTTCTTATACAGCAGCTACAGACCCTATTACTTGGGCTCCGCTTGCCGTTGGGACAACGCTGTATGTGACAAAGGCAGACGATCATATTACAAACTATATTATGGAACATCCCCTTTCAAATTCAGAATATGATGACCTATATAGAAACATTAATGGTCTTGAGACCTATGCTACAGCGCTTTTCATCGATGATAATAACTCGGAGATAAAAATTAAACGTCTTGCAGTAGAAAGTGTCGGCTTTGCTGCAGCAAAAACAACAACAAACTTTCTCAATAGCTCGATTGAAAAAGAGAATCCCGCAAAGACTGGAGATGACGCAATAGGCTCTCATCATGCCATCGATACATTTACGGGTTCTGCCATGAATAGACGTAATGTTGCCCAGCTTAATATACCCGATTGGGGGAAATATTCGCTCAATACACTCAGCTATCTCACGGCGACAGGAAGTGCATTCAGTGGTGTAGAAGAAGGAGGACATTCACTTGGTGATCAGTTTATTAACGCTTCTATAGGAAACTTTATAGGTCTCTTTATCCACGATCTTTTTATGAAAGAAGATACACATATAGAGCTGTCTCTTCATAATGATGCTGCATACATGTACACTAACTGGAAATTTTAAACGAGAGTGTTTTAATAAACAATTGATATAATCTCAACTTGCATGCGCAGTGCCCTTTGGGCATAAAAATCAAAATGGATGAAACTTTGAAAGAACCTTTTATCTGGGATAAGTTCTCAGATCAGCCTTACCAACTCAAAGATAAAAATTTTAAAAAAATGATGCGTCAGCGTGAGCTATTATCGAATCTTAAAACCTTTTTTATTGCGCTTTTCGTTCTTCCACTTTCGATGATGCTAATGCCTTTTGTACGCCGAAAAAATGTTGATAGTGATAATTTTTTTGCTATGAGTGTCAATCTTGACAAAGAACCTTCTATGACTCCTGAACTTTTAGAGGAGTTGGGAGTTGATCACATTTTAGTGCGCTGTAAGCTTTGGGAGATGGATAAACTCCAAGAACTATACGATTTTATCCTCTCATGCCAAGCAAAAGAGGTTACACTCAACATTCTTCAAGACCGTGAACATATCGAAGATCTTGAGCTTTTAAAGAGAGATCTTCGTACAATATTTTCAACTCCTCAAATCAGAAGATTTCAGATAGGGTCAACAATAAACCGCGCAAAATGGGGATTTTTCAGTGTGGATGAATACAATAAGTTCTACAAAGTAGCTTACGATTTAAAGCTTCGTGAATTTCCCGATATTATCCTCATCGGCAGCGGCGTCATCGACTTTGAGTACCACTTTACAGCGCATACACTTTTTAATTTTTCCCCTTACATGTACGACGGCATCGCCTCACTTTTATATGTCGACAGACGCGGAGCACCTGAAAATACACAGATGGGATTTAATCTTTTAGATAAAATTGCCCTACTTAGCACAATGGTCTGGCTTTCTCCAAAAAGCAAAAACCGCCTTTACATCACAGAAACAAACTGGCCCATCTCAAACACAGCGCCCTACGCACCTACAAGTGAACATGAGTGTGTGGATGAAGAGAATTATGCGAACTTTTTAGTACGCTATTATCTTCTCTCATTTGCTTCACAGCAAGTTGATGCCGTGCTCTGGCATCAGCTCATCGCTCCGGGATATGGGCTTATCGATAATCGCGAAGGACTAAGAAAACGAAGCGCATTTTATGCGTTTAAAACAATGCTTGTATTTTTAAAAGGTTCACAATTTTTACGCCTTGATATCAAAAGAGGCTATCACATTCTCCAATGTCTTAAAGAAGACAAACTCATCCAAGTTCACTGGTCTTTGGACGAACAAATCATTAATAATAAAAACTATTTTGATGCTTATTCACGAAACGGAGAACTCATGACAAGTGATGAAATATCTATTTTTAATGCTCCTGTTTATTTACAAATCAAGGATAAGTTATAATTTCATCCATGAATAAAAAAATAATCAATGTCCCTCTTTATGTATGGATCGCATTTCTCATCACTTCGCTTCTTTTTGTCTTTTTTCCGCAAATTGACATCTTTGTAAGTAACCTTTTTTACACGAAGGGAATCGGTTTTTCTGCAAACGGAACTTGGTATGAGTTTATTCTTTATAACTCTATCCAGCCTGTCGTAGCCCTTGCAATCATTTTACCTATCCTTATTTGGCTTTATAATATCGCAGCAAAAAAAGATCTCTTACATGTAAACAAAAAAGTAATTCTCTATCTTCTTTTGGTTGTAGCCATTGCTCCGGGACTTATCGTCAATGATATCTTAAAAGAGCATTGGGGACGTGCACGTCCTGCTGAGACGATACTTTTTGGAGGAACCAAAGAGTTTACTCCAGCTTTTGTTATCAGTGATCAAGGCGGCTACTCTTTTAGCTGCGGTCACGCTGCTGGAGCATTTTTTCTTATTGCTCTTGCTTTACTTGCTCAACAAAGACGTGCGTTATGGATGAGTCTGGCTCTAAGTTACGGTATTGCTATCAGCTACATCCGTATCGCCGCAGGCGGACACTTTTTCAGCGATACAGTAGTCTCATTTTTTATCGTTTATATCACAACACTTATCTTTTATGGATTCTTTTTCAAGGAAAAAAATAATGAAATTTCGTAATCAACTTACACAAATTCTTTCCCTTATTCTTTTTAGCTTCATAGTTTTAATGGCTATTAGACTTTCACTTTATGAGTTTTATAAAGGTGACTTTGCCGACCTTAGCACAAGTGAATTTTATGCATCTTTACTGATGGGATTTCGTGTAGATATGATTACCATATTTACATTTTCCTCTGTCTTTGTTCTTTTGCTACTCTTTGTAAAATCGCCGAGGACAAGAGGATTCATTGCTATTTTCTGGGCACTTATTTTAAATATTATCTTCATTCTTAGCTTTAGCGATGTTTTATATTACGACTATATCCACCGTCATATGTCCAATGAGCTTTTTAATCTCGGTAATGACACAGATATCATCACAGGAATGGCGTTTGGCTCGATGCTTCCTTATACTCTGGGCGCATTTATTTTATCTGCTATCTTTTTATACGCTGTTTATAAAATCTTTACACATAGACCAAAACACTTTATCTCAGCAAAACAGCTATTCATCACGACTTTTATAATTATTTTAGCTCTCTTTATTGGAATACGTAATAACTTTTCAGGTAAAGGATTTGGTACTAGTGATGCCTACGCTGTGGATAAAGTTAGCAGTGGAAACCTCGCGCTTAACGGCTTTTTTACAATGTATAGAACGGCTAAATCTCCAGCAAAACATCATCTTATGAACCTTGACAAAGCTGTAGAGATCACAAGAGCAGAACTTGCCTCGCCAAATACACCTTTTATAGATAACAAATATCCGCTTGAGCGTGAATATAAAGGAAAAGAAACTCCAAAATATAACGTTGTTATCGTACTCTTAGAATCTTTTGGAGCTGAACATCTTGATGGTTTTACTCACTATAAAGAGCTTGGAATCACGCCTTATTTCAAACAACTTAGTCAAGAAGGACTCAAGTTTGACAACTTTTATTCAAACGGTTATCGCTCTATTTTTGGTATCACATCTATCTTTACGGGTATTACAATTCCTGCAGGATTTGAGTATCTCGGACATGGACTTGAACTTTCAAACCTCAGTTATCTAGGCAAAGTTGCCAAACAAAACGGTTACTCAACGCTTGCGATGCAAGCATCAAATAACCGCTCATACCGAGTCGATGCTGTGAGCGGACTTGCGGGATTTGATAACTATTACGGTGCTCAGGATATGCCAAATGTTGAAACTGTCGATGCAGGGCGCGCGCCTGAAACTGGCACTTATGATTATAATATGTTTGATTTTTATCATAAAAAATTAAATCAGATGAAAGAGCCGTTTATAGGGTTCGCTTTTACGGATACGACGCACTCTGACTTCTATCTTCCAAGTAAAAAGTTTGAGAGATATCCTCATGATCTGCAAAATTATAATGGTTCACTTAATGCGCATATCTATACTGACGATGCTATAAGAAGATTTATGGAAAGTGTGAAAAAAGAGCCTTGGTTTGATAAAACTATCTTTATCTTTACCTCCGATCATGGAAGTGGCGACGCGCTTAATCCTATCGCGAGACAATACCGTCCAGACGATAAACCGCTTCCAAGCATTGAGCATTTTAGGATTCCGCTTATCATTTATGCGCCTAAAATATTTAAGCCAGAAGTTATTCACACGCTAGGAAGTCATAACGATATTTTTCCTTCCATCGTCGATATGCTCGGTTGGAAAGCCAATATCACGACGATGGGAAGTTCACTTTTTGATAAAGATATCAAAAACCGTTTTGCTTACTTTTTTGCAGGCGATCTTATCGGTCTTAAAACAGACGATGGCTATATAAAATACAACTTCAAAGATATCGTTGAAACATCAGCGAACGCAAACAAAACAGCACAAATGAAAGAAATTCTTTTTGCTATCGATACAGCTGAGGCAACGCTTCTGACAAAAAACAGATGGAAAAAATGAGGATTCTTATCATTCTTCCAAACTGGCTTGGTGACGCACTTATGGCGACGCCGGCTATCGAAGCTCTGAGTGCACATTATCCAGATGCGAGATTTACTTTTGTGGGCAGTAATGTTTGCATCGAAGCGCTCAAATATCATCCAAAATGTGAAAAAGCAATCGTTGACAATACAAAAAATGGCGGCAATAGATTTATAAATACGTATAAGCTTGCAAGGGAATTAGGAGAGTTTAGTTTGGCAGTGAGCTTTCGTGATCAGCTGCATGCAACGCTACTTTTACGCTGGACAAATACTGTCATCTGTTGTGCGCGCGCTTCTTGGCATTCACAGTTTTTACTCAGTCACGCACCTCGCATCTCAACACAGCAGCATTTAGTTTTACAGTATCTTCAAATCGCTACATGTAATCTAAACAACAAACCCTCAGATGCAGAACCTTTAAAACTTTACATCCCAAAACATAGCTTTTCAAAGCCCACTTTAGGGATCAACGCCGGAGCGACTTACGGCAGTGCAAAGCGGTGGTATCCCGAGCGTTTTGCACAAGTTGCAGCAGAGTTTAGCGACAAATATGACATTGTTATCTTCGGCGGACCAAATGAAGTTGAGATGGCTGGTGACATAGAAAATGAACTCCAACGCTTGCACCCAAAGGGCACTTCGCATGTAAGCAATATTACAAATATGGCAGGAAAAACTTCCATCCAAGAACTCTGCTCATACATCGGTGGATGTTCACTTTTCATCACAAATGACAGCGGTCCTATGCATGTAGCCGCAGCGTATCAAGTCCCGACCGTCGCTATTTTTGGCCCGACAAGGTACAAAGAGACTTCGCAATGGAAAAATGAGAAAAGCATCATTGTACGTCATGAGATGGATTGCTCTCCATGTATGAAAAGAGAATGTCCGCTGAAGCATCATAACTGTATGAAAGAGATTGGTGCGCTTGAGGTTATAGAAGCCGTAAAATCTTTAGTGTAGTTTTTCTTCTCTTGTTACTTTTTTATAAAAGTAACCAAAAATCGTGTCAGCAAGATGGATTTCTTAACGCTTTGTTTCGGTCTCTTCATCTAAAAATGCAAAACTCGTTTCACTCAAACAGTTGCATTTTCTTTACGACTCCGCTCGGTCAAAAAAGCTAAAATCCAAAGTGACACCTATCGCCGACACAACTCTTGCGTCAGTTGCAACATCTGCAGAGCCAAGAAATTTCTTTTAAATTTCGTTAAGAAAATTCATCTGTTTGAAGCGAAGCTGAGTTTTGAATTTTTAAAGATTTAAAAGAAAGTTCTTGGGAACTTGCCAAAGGCAAGCTCGAAGCCGTTGCAAGAGTTTTTTGGTACTTTTTTGCGAAGAAAAAAGTACAGAGAAACTTTGCAAAAAAAAAGTATGCAAGAATATGCTTACACGCGAAGTGCCCTTTGGGTGTAAAACAAATCTTTACATGTAAGGATTACAAATACACAACCTCATCAGCCTTCACAATATGCACCTTTTTCTCTAAAGCATTTTCTAAAACACTACGTAAAATCGTCTGCTTATCCTCTTCGCCATGGATCAAAAATATAGTTTTGAGATCCTCTATTTTTGAAATCCACTCCAAAAGCCCGCTTTGATCTATGTGTGCTGAAAAGCCATTGATAGTCTGAATATTTGCTTTGATCAAAATATCTTCGCCATATATCTTCACCCATCTCGCACCATCAACGATGTGACGTCCAAGTGTTCCCACTCCTTGATAACCCACAAAAATAATGGTATTTTTCGGATTCCAAAGTCTGTGTTTAAAATGATGTAAGATTCTTCCACCCGTACACATACCACTTCCTGCAATGATAATAGCGCGACGCTCTATATCATTGATCGCGCGAGATGATTCCGCGTCTGCCGTATAGTTTAGCAAAGGAAAATCAAAGATAGTTCCATTTTCTTCTTTGTTTTTTTGGCATTTTGGACTCAACTCCTCTACATATTTTTTATACACATCCGTCGCTCTTTGAGCCATCGGAGAATCTACAAAGATTTTACATTCCGGTAACTCTTTTCTGTCGTACATTTCGCGTAACAAACAAAGAATCTCCTGCGTTCTCTCCACTGCAAAAGAGGGAATCACTACATTTCCCCAGTTTTGCAGAGTATCAATAATGATCTTTTTAAACTCTACAATACTATCATCTATATTTTTATGATCTCTATCGCCGTAAGTCGATTCTACATAGAGATAATCCGCCTTCTTGCAGATTTGAAGATTTGGCAGAACCATATCGTTGTCATTGCCGATATCTCCAGAAAAAACTATCGTATACTCCACTCCATGTTCCATATAACTTATCTCGATAAATGCTGAACCGAGAATATGTCCAGCGTCTCTATATGTGACTTTCACACCCTCACAAAGTTCTATCTGTTTATCATACTCGACATATCTCCAAGGAAGCGCAAAAACATTGTGGACATCCTCTTCACGGTACAAAGGCTGAGCAACTGTGTCCTCTTTTCCCCTACGCAATGCTTTTTTATAGTGTGTTTCATAGTCTTGTAACATGATCTTAGCACTATCGAGTAATATAACTTCCGCCAAATCTCGTGTAGGTCTAGTGGTCACGATATTTCTCTCAAATCCCTCTTTCACAAGTTTTGGAGTTCGTCCGACATGATCTAAATGCGCATGCGTGAGTAGAAGATAATCAACACTGCTTGGCTCAAAGCCAAAATTATCTCTGTTTCTATCTTCTTCTCGTCCTTGAAACATTCCACAATCTATGAGGATGCTCGGTCCATTTTCTATCGATAAAAGATGACATGAACCTGTAACAACTCCTGCTGCTCCGTGTGATGTGACTGTTGCCATGATTATTCCTTTTCCAATTTTGCTATATTTTCTATCGTTTTAAGAACGCTGTCAGGATTGAGACTGATAGAATCAATCCCAAGACGTACCAAAAATTCTGCCATCTCAGGATAGTCTGAGGGTGCTTGTCCACAGATGCCGCTATGTCGTCCATTTCTCTTTGCGCCAGAAACTGCCATCTCTATCATCTTCATCACTCCTTCATCACGCTCTTCATAATCAAATGCTACGATTGGGGAGTCTCTGTCTACACCAAGAGTAAGCTGAGTAAGGTCATTGCTTCCTATACTAAAGCCGTCAAATACTTCGCTGAACTCATCAATGAGGATCACATTGTTTGGAATCTCGCACATCACATACACTTCTAAACCGTTTTTACCGCGCTCAAGACCATATTTTTTCATCGTCGCGATAACATCTTGTCCCTCTTTCACACGTCGGCAAAATGGGATCATAAGTATCACATTTGTAAAACCCATCTCATCACGCACACGCCTCATCGCCTCACATTCTAGGGCAAAACCTTCTTCATATGCTGGATGACTATAGCGCGCCGCACCGCGAAAACCTATCATCGGGTTTGATTCGAGTGGCTCAAAAAAGCTTCCGCCTAAAAGTGCGGCGTATTCATTGCTCTTAAAATCACTCATACGCACAACGCAAGGTTTTGGATACACAGAGGCGGCGATAGTGGCAACTCCCTCACTTAAACGACGAACGAAATACTCTTGATATTCCGTCTCCTCGCCTACGAGCTTTTTGACTTCTTCTTGTGTAGCGATGTCAAGTTTCTCAGGATGTACCAAAGCCATCGGATGTACTTTGATATACTCATTGATGATAAATTCCATGCGAGCGAGTCCAATGCCATCCACTGGAAGCGAAGAAAGAGAAAACGCGAGATCAGGATTCCCAAGATTCATCATGATCTTTGTTTTTGTTTTAGATAAATGACTGAGGTCTGTTTTTTCTATCTCAAACTCCAAGAGTCCCTCGTACACATAACCGTTTTCACCCTCGGCACAACTCACCGTCACCTCATCGCCATCACGCAAAAGTTCCGTAGCATTTTCAGCGCCCACAATAGCCGCGATTCCAAGTTCACGAGAGATGATGGCCGCATGACAAGTTCTTCCACCTTTGTTTGTGATAATGGCTGAAGCTATTTTCATCACTGGTTCCCAGTCAGGCGTCGTTGTATCTGCTACTAAAATATCTCCAACTTGAAACTCATTTAACTTGCTTACATCCTCTATTTTACGAACTCTTCCAGAAGCTATTTTTCGCCCGACCGCACGTCCTTCAATGAGAATCTTTGATCTATTTTTAAGAGTGTAGGTCTCATAAAAAAGCTTATCATCACGGGATTCTACTGTTTCAGGACGCGCTTGAACGATGTATATCTCGCCGTCATCGCCATCTTTTGCCCACTCAATATCCATAGGTTTGAGATATCCGGCTTTTTTGGAATAGTATTCCTCTATCTTGATCGCGTAGTCGGCTAATATAAGTACATCCTCATCGCAAATACAAAATCGTTTTTGCTCTCTCTCTTCAACGGGCACATTTTTTGTATATTCCACCGCCATATTGCTTTGATTTATCTCATCGTTAAACACCATTTTGATTCGCTTCGTGCCTAGTGTTCTTTTTAAAACCGCTTTGAATCCAGCCTTACATGTAGGCTTATGTACATAAAAACTATCAGGATTCACTGTGCCTTGAACCACATTTTCGCCAAGTCCATACGCACCGTTGATAAAGACAACATCTTTAAATCCGCTCTCGGTATCGATGCTAAACATCACTCCGCTAGCCGCTTTGTCGCTTCGTACCATCTTCATAACACAAACACTGAGAAGGACTTTTAGATATTCAAAATGGTTGTCATATTTGTAGTGGATTGATCGGTCAGTAAAGTTTGAAGCAAGAGCGCGTTTGTAAGAATCAAGAAGTGCATCTTCATCCGAAACATTAAGATAAGTTTCGTTTTGCCCTGCAAATGAGGCTTCGGGAGAATCCTCCGCGGTAGCAGAAGAGCGTACAGCTAAAGAGATATTTTCTCCATATTCTTCTTTTAAACGCTTATACCCTTCAAGGATCTCAAGGCGAAGATCATCTGGAATGCTACAGTTATTAACTATTTCTCGGCATCTTTTACCTCTTTTTTGAAGATCATCTACATTCTCGGGATCAAGAATATCAAGCTCTGCATGTAAAGCTTCTAATGCATTATTGGCTTGTAAAACGTAACTATAAGCTTCAGCAGTGATAGCAAATCCATTTGGAACTTTCACACCCTCTGCTGTAAGATTTTGATACATCTCACCTAAGGAAGCGTTTTTTCCTCCAACAATCTCTACATCTTCTATGCCTATGTTGTGAAAGAATTTTATATATTTCAAACTCATTTTTTAGCCTTTATTATGATTAAAAAGAGGTGTATCACGTTTTTCATACCACTCTAAAATATGACTCCATGCTTCGTCTGCATTATCAACAATAGTAAACATTTCTAGATCTGCATGACCTATAACTCCCTCTTCTCGTAAAAAATCGAAATTAACGGCTCTATTCCAGTAATATTTTGAAACCAACACTATGGGAATGGGCACAGTTTTTTTTGTCTGCACAAGAGTAAGTATCTCAAAAAGCTCATCAAAAGTTCCAAAGCCTCCAGGATAAACGACAAGAGCTTTAGCGCGATTAAGAAAGTGAAGTTTTCGAACTGCAAAATAATGAAACTGAAAACAGAGTTCAACAGAGATGTAAGGGTTTGGAAATTGTTCATGTGGGAGATTTATATTTAAGCCGATGGATTTTGCACCAACATCATAAGCCCCGCGATTTGCCGCCTCCATGATACCTGGTCCACCACCGGTGATGATAGTCACACGGCAATCATCAGCACCTCTACCGGCTTTGCCGACAAGTGAGCCAAATTTTCTTGCATCATCATAATAGACACTTTTTTCAAGCATCCTTTGCGCTGTATGTAACATCGATCGTGTCACTTGAGACATTGGATCTTTATCTAGCTCTTTTTCAATCTGCTGTACTTTTTTCTTCGCTGTTTTGTATTCAACAATTCTTGCACTTCCAAAAACAGCGATCGTATGCTCGATACCAAGGGCATTCATGGAGAGTTCAGCTTTAAGATAATCGAGTTCTAGTCGAATCCCTCTAGCTTCATAGGAATTCATAAATTCAAAATCTTCCGAAGCGACCGTATATCCTGGGCTTTCCATAAGGTTTTTTATCAAAACCTCTGCTTTTGGATCTTCGACTGTTGATTTTGGATTTTCTCCTGGTAGAGTGTTATTATTTTTTTGTTTTTTTTGCATAATACCATTCCTCTAAAATCAGCTTTGAATGATTATACAACGAATAAGTAAAAAATGATAAAGAAGAGAAGAACCGCCATTTCAAAAGAATAGCGGTTGAAAAAATAGCGGAGTATTTAGAATTGGAACTTAAAACCTACATATATTAAGTGGTTATAATGCCAATAAGGTAGAGTTTTTTAACATACTTTTCCCTGTATTTTTTGAATTGTAGTTGTCGTACTTTTGCCATCGACAAAGTCGACAAGTCGTAATTCTCCAGCAAATTCAGTTCCAATCACCTCTTTACCTTCGTAATCTCCACCTTTTACTAAGACATCAGGAGAGAGCATTTTGATAAGATTATAAGGCGTATCTTCAGTAAATGGAACGACATAATCCACAGCTTCTAACGCCGCTAAAATGTACGCTCTATCTTCTGCAGGATTGACCGGACGAGTAGGCCCTTTAAGACGTCTGACTGATTCATCGGAGTTAAGACCTACAATCAGGATATCTCCAAAGCTTTTTGCGATCTGAAGATACTTCACATGCCCTACATGTAAGATGTCAAAACAGCCATTTGTAAAGACAACTTTTTTACCATTGTTTTTACATCTTAAAATGATTCTGTCAATCTCTTCAAAACTTTTTATGTGTGCATCCGAACTACTTTTGTGTAGTGTTGCCTCATACTCTTCGATCTCATCGAGAGTTACAGTTGCGGAACCTATCTTTCCTACAACAACACCCGCGGCGAGATTTGCAAATTTACAACTCTCTTCTATTGCTTCTCCCGCAGAGAGGGAATAAGCGATGGACGCGATAACCGTATCTCCCGCACCTGTGACATCATAAACCTCTTTAGCAACAGTTGGAAATTTTTTGACTTTATCATCAAAAATGGCGATTCCATCTTCACTGAGAGTGATCATAGAAATACTCAGTTCACAATCACTTTTGAGTTTTAAAAGAGCTTTTTGAAGGGCTTCATCACTGTTGATATCGATCTTTGTCGCAAGAGCAGCTTCTTTTTTATTTGGTGTTAAAAGATAAGCACCTTTGTACTTTGAGTAGTCACTTCCCTTTGGATCGACAAGTACCATTTTGCCCATTGCTTTGGCTTTCGTTATGACACCTTGGCACAAAGTTTGGGTCAAAACACCTTTGCCATAATCTGAAAGGATAATTGCATCATATAAAAAAAGTGTTTTCTCTAAAGAGTTCAAAATCTTTGCAACAGACTCTTCGCTGATCGCATCTTTACTCTCTCTGTCATAACGTAAAACTTGTTGTGATACAGCGATAACACGACTCTTTTTACTTGTTTTACGGTCTGTTTGTGTGATAAGCCCATCAGTCTTTACACCGATCCCTTTAAGCATCATGGAGAGCTCTTTTCCGTTCTCATCATCACCTATAACGCCGCTAACACTTACAACGGCTCCGAGTGTTACAAGGTTATTGATAACGTTTCCAGCTCCACCTAAAACGGTTGTCTCTTTTGCAATATCTACAACTTGCACAGGAGCTTCAGGAGAGATGCGCTCACAGCTGCCCCACAAATAATGGTCAAGCATCAAATCACCGATGACTAAAATATTTGGTTTTGCCTTTTTAAGCTTTTCCATTACTTTTTCACTTCACTCTGATATAAACGTTCTATCTCTGCAATATATGCTTTGATCCCATCTTCCATCTCGTAAGCCGGCTTATATCCAAGACTTTCAATCGTTTCAGCGATATCCGCTTCTGTATGAAACTGATATCTTCCAATAAAAGGATTTGGCATATATTCACATTCTAGTGCCGTGCCAAGTTCTCGCTGTAAAATGTCTACGATGTCTTGAAAACTTCTCGCTTTTCCTGTTCCAACATTATAGATGCCACTTTTTTTAGGCGCCATCGCTTTGATATTTGCCTGAATAATATCTTCGATAAAAATAAAATCACGAAGAATTTTATCGCTTCCCTCAAAAAGACGAGGATTTTTTCCCGAAAGTATCTGATGACCGAATTGAAGCACCATAGAAGCCGTCGTGTTTTTGAAATATTCTCTTGGTCCGTACACATTAAAATAGCGAAGCCCTACAATAGAGATATCAGATTTAGCCATATACTCACGGCTGAGATAATCCATACTGAGTTTTGAGAAGCCGTATACATTTTGAGGCGCTTCACGTCCTACACATTGGGGTGAAGGTGCGTCGCCGTATGTTGCAGCTGAAGATGCATAGATCATATTTGCACTGTGAGCGACTGCGAGATCAAGTAGATCTTTATAGGCATTCACATTTGTTTTGATCATCAAATCTTGCTCAAGTGCTGTGGTATCTGAGATGGCCGCTTCGTGAAAAATATAGTCAAATTTATAATTATTTTGTAGGTTTTTTAAAAGCGTTTTATCATTAATATCTCCACTAATAACTTCGCCGGTAAAGCCAATAAGATTTTTAAAGTGTCCAAAACTCTTTAAGTTCCCATTGGAAAGGGTTTCTCCACTTCTAAAAGCATCCAAAACAACGACTTTTACTGCTGGATGATTCTTTTGAAAATAAAAAGCAAGACTCGAACCTATGAAGCCTGCTCCTCCGGTAATTAAAATGGTTTTATTTGTTAATTCATCGTCAATGTATCGCATCTACACACTCTTTCTCTATTTAATTTCTAATCTAATGATATCCTATCACTTATTAACACTGATTTAAGAGTTCAAGCATTATAATGTATATGAAAATTTTATCTACGGGGAAAAAATATGAAAAAAATCGTAATCGCTACAATAGCTGCATTAGCAGTTAGTTCTACTTTAATGGCAGCTGGTGCTCCAGCAAGTTGTGCAGGATGTCACGGTGTTGATGGTTCTAAAAATACTATAGCAAAAGACTTCGCACCTAACAAATTAAGTGCAGCTGAAATAACTTCTGCTCTTAAAGCTTACAAAACTGGTGCTAGAAATGTTTCTGGTAAAGGTGC
>JBBRBK010000036.1:0-19263 GCA_038205935.1 Campylobacterales bacterium | reverse complement strand
TGAACCCCTATGGCAAGGATGAAAACCTTGAATCCTAACCATTAGATGATGGAGCCATCTTTACAGATGGTTTATATCTGAGCCGAAATTATATCTTTTCAAATCTTAAAAAAATATAAAATCGGAGAGTTTTTTTTAGTCGTTGTAAAAACTTCTTAGTGCTCTAATAATAACTGCATTTTTAGAGATACTTTCTGCTTTAGCATTATCATCGACCATTTCATAAAGATCAAGTGGTAAAGAGATAGAAAAAGTTTTTGTTTCTATTTTTTTCTTTTTGTTGATCATATTTACGATGTTTGAGATCAATTCTATAATTTTCTTTGTATCGATCGGTTTTTGGATAAAACTGTTTACACCAATTTCAATTGATTCAGATATCTTTTGAATATCATTACTTGCAGAGATAATGATTACTATTTGATCTGGATTGATCTCACGTATACGACGTGCTAGTTCGATTCCATCCATTTCTGGCATTATAATGTCCAAAAATACGATATCTGGTATCATTTTTTCATACATTTCTAAAGCTTCTTTTCCATTGAAAGCAGATTTTACTTCAGCGAAAAAGTTTTTAAAAGTTGAACTTAGAAGTTCATTTGCTACTGCTTCGTCTTCAACTACCATTGCAGTTAATTTCTTTGTTTGTTCAGTTAACTGAACGAGATCTACACTTGCCATTTGTTTTCTCCATGTTGGAATTTGTTTACAATATTATATTGCTATTTTCGTTAACTAAACATTAAAGTGCAATAGATAAAAATGTTATTTAACTTATTTATATAAAAATAGTTTAAGAAATATATTTTTTGAATTGTTCGAGCCACTCTAAATCAACATCTTTTTCTTGCTCTTTTTGATAAAGCAGATCAGAGATGATATTCTTCAGTGTTTCTTCGTCCATAAATTCAAGTAAAGCAGGATTGATATCTGTTTTTTTAATACCAATATAACTGTTAAGAAGATTTTGTATGTCTAAAATAAGCTGTTTTTTATCGTTCATGATGGAATTATACTCAAATTTTCATTTATTTTATCGTCAAAATTAGCTAATACTATTATGCCATTGCACTAAAGTTGCTCTATATCCAGATATGACGGGTAATACTTCATGACTAAAGCAAGGATTACTAGGAAAAACAACCATGTCACCAGCTTTTGGTTGAAGTGTTACTTGTTTGCCATCTTTGTCATAAAGATAATTAAAAATGAGTTCACCACCGTTAAAACTATGCAGAGTAGTGTCAGTTTTCTTTGTTTCATGCGAAGAGACAAATAAAACTGTCGTAAGTTTTCTTTGTGGAGCCACACAGATAAAACCTGCCGTATTTTTCTCTTTATCTAAAATCTCACTTGAATCATCGGCGTGTTTGATATAAAAATCACCTTCTTTATATTCAAGCGCTTGAATCTGTGTTGCTGTTGTAAGTGCCATAGAAAATGTGTTTTCTATTTTATTTTGGTGTATTGTAAAATTTTCTTGGTAGATGCTTTCTAGATACTCAGGAAGTTTATAAAGAGTGGTGCGGCGTATCTCTGTTTGAAGGCTTGGAATGACGACACTGTTGAGGATTTTTGATTTAACCATCGCCTGAGCGGCATTTGAACTATGCTGAATTTCAGTAACGACAAGATTGCACTGCTCTTGTGTCAGAAAGTTTTCTATAATCAAAAAAGGATAATCAAGATAGGGATTTGGAAAAAAACGGCTTTCCATATAGCACTCTTGTACAAAATCATCGCAAAATATATGTTCACTGATCTGTATCAAAGAGTTTCTCCCAAAAATAATTTTGCAATCATATACTATTTACCGACAATCCACGCACTTAAATTTTTATTTTCTCATTCTTTGGTTATGATTTGCGAATATATACTCTTACATGTAAGGTTTACGATGTCGTATTTTGTTTATATTTTAGAGTGTAGTGATAAAACTTTGTATACAGGTATAGCAAAAGATGTGCAAAGACGCCTTAATGAACATAATAATTCTGCAAAAGGCGCAAAATACACAAGGGCTAGAAGACCTGTAAAACTCTTACATATAGAGGAGTGTGAAGATAGAAGTAGTGCATGTAAGAGAGAATATGCTATCAAACAACTCTCGCGTGAGGCAAAAATAACACTCTACAAAGGTTAAATAGTGTTATTTTTTTTGGAACTATTTGCTACAATAAACCTTATTTATTATCTGTAAGGTTTTATATTGGAATTTATAACTTTAAAATCGATCGTTTCCTCTTCTAAAATAAGTTTTTACTCAACTCAAACTCTTTCTCAAGCTTTGACATCTATGGCAGAGCACAAAATCAGTTCTGTTATTATTGTAGATGAACAAGAGATGCCCATTGGTATCTTTACCGAACATGATGCACTTCGTGTAGTTTCTGAAAATATTGATATCAATACTTCTTTGAATAATCTTATGAGTAAAAACCCTTTTTGTATAGAAGAATCTGTTCATCTTCATGATGCTTACATGATTATGGAAGAGAAAGCGTATCGTCATTTAGTCGTTGTAGACGAGATGAAGCGTTTTGTTGGCATTGTCACTGAGGGGGATTTTCTTCGTCATATGGGTTTTGAAGAGCTTAGTAAAGTGAAAGTGGTAGCAGACGTTATAAGTAAAATGCCTCTTCTCATTCCCTCTCAAACCTCCATCACAGAAACTGCATCTTTGATGAAAGATCATAAATCTGATTATGCTGTATTGGTAGATGCAAGAGAGCCTGTGGGTGTTGTGACAGAGCGTGATATTGCATATTTTTGTATCAATATGCAAGAGTCACAAGATAATAGCGCTTTGAGTCTGGCACATAAAAATTTTGAGGTTGTAAAAAAAGATCTTTCTTTGTATGAAGCAACTGCCCTTATGGCACAACACAGTGTACATCAACTGATTGTGATAGATGAAAATCAGGAGTTTATAGGTTCTTTGAGCCGTCATGATATTTTACATGCAGTCCATGGAAGCTATTTTGATTTTTTAGTTCAGCTTATTGACAATAAAAATGACAGAATTCAAGATCTTGAAGAGATAAGAAAAGAACTGAGTTACGAAAAAAATCTGATTCAATCAAGCAAACTGAAATATCAAAAGTTGTTTGAAGCGATTCCTGAAGGCGTAGTTCTAATCGATACGCAAACTCTCAAAGCTGTGGAGTTTAACACAGCCGCACACAATCAACTTGGATATACGGCTGAAGAGTTCGCCGAGCTTAGAGTGACAGACTATGAAAAAAGTATGACACCTTCGGACATTAATGAAACTATGAATATAACTTTACAAAATGGTTTTGGCAGTTTTGAAACGCTCCATCGCACAAAAGATGGAAAAAATCTTGATATGTCAATTAAAGTAATAGCTGTAAGAATTTCAGATATAGATTATCTGATGGGAATTTATCGTGATATAAGTGAACGAAAAGCAAAAGAAAAAGAGCTACAAACAAAAGATGACAATCTCAATGCCGCTCAAGCACTAGCGCATATAGGTAGTTGGAATTTTGATATAAAAACAAATATTTTACAGTGGTCTGATGAAACGTATCGAATATTTGGTTTAGAAATAGGTTTGATGATGACTTATGACATACTTTTAGAATATATCTATCCCGAGGATGTTCTAAAAGTTACGCAAGCTTGGAATGAAGCAATGCTTACAAGAAAATATGATATTGAGCATAGAATTAACGTACATGGAAAGATAAAATGGGTGCACGAGTTTGCACGATTTGAAGAAGATGAGTTGGGAAATATTATCTTTGGAATAGGAACAGTTCAGGAGATAACACAAAGAAAGCTCTATGAACAGCGTCTTGAAACTTTAGCAAATTATGATCCTCTAACTGGTCTTGCCAATCGTTCTTTGCTGGTATCACATCTTCATAAGAGCATTCAGCACGCAAAACGGGTAAATCATCAGATAGCTTTACTCATGTTTGATTTGGATCGTTTTAAAGATATTAATGACAGTTATGGTCATAGTGCCGGCGATGAACTTTTGCAACTCGTAGCGCAGAGATTTTCTACTCGTCTTCGAGAGGGTGATGTTATCAGTCGTCTCGGCGGCGATGAATTTGCCATAGTGCTTCAAAACATTGCTTACCCTGAAGATGCAGGACGTTTAGCACAGGAGATGATAGAGTGTTTATCGATGGATTATAAACTCTCCTGTGGTGTATCTGTCCATATTGGTTCAAGTGTCGGGATTGTTTTATTTCCAGATAATGCACAAGATGCTTCTACTCTCATGCAATATGGGGATGCGGCTTTATATAAATCTAAAGCAGAAGGACGAGGAACTTATCGTTACTATACGGATGAGTTGACGCAACTTTCACGAAAAAGACTTGAGTGTGAAACGCAACTTCGTCATGCTATAGCAAATAATGAGTTTGAAGTTTATTATCAGCCTCAAGTACATATTGCATCTGGACGAATTGTAGGCGCAGAAGCGCTTATACGTTGGAACCATCCTACTCGTGGCATCGTTTCTCCTGTAGAATTTATCCCTATCGCTGAAGATACCGGTCTTATCAGCGAAATTGGGGAATGGGTTTTAAATGATACATGTAGACAGGGCAAAATCTGGCTTGATCTTGGCCATCGTCTGACATTGGCTGTAAATCTTTCAGCACATCAGGTACGCTATACAAATGTTCTACTCATCGTGGAAAATGCGCTTAAAAAGAGTGGATATGATCCAAAAAGATTAGAACTTGAACTTACAGAAAGCGTATTGATGCAAAGAGAAGAGGAGACGATAGAGATGCTCCATAGTCTCCGAGCTAAGGGAATCAGACTTGCAATAGATGATTTTGGTACAGGGTATTCCTCTCTTAGTTATCTCAAACGTTTTCCCATAGATGTGCTCAAAATCGATAAAAGTTTTGTAGATGATATTCCTTATGAAGCCGATGATATGGCGATAGTAACTGCGATCATCGCTATGGGACAGGCTCTTGGATTTCAGGTACTCGCTGAGGGTGTTGAACACATTGAACAGTTAGAGTTTTTAAAGGAAAAAGGCTGCACGATGTATCAGGGATATTTTAAAAGTAAGCCTGTGCCAGCACGAGAGTTTGAAGTGCTCTTAAATAGTTAAAAGGATAAACAGATGAGAATCGACGGTCGTTTTTGGCTCACAAAAGATGGAAAAAATTTTATTGGTCCGGGAAAAATAGAGCTGTTGCATATGATAGAAAAAACAGGTTCTATGAACGCTGCTGCAAAAGAGATGAAGATGAGCTACAAAGCAGCGTGGGAGAGAATGAACAGTATGAATCTCCTTGCTGATGAGCCTATTTTAGAGAGACAAACAGGCGGAAAAGGTGGAGGTGGAACGACTCTGACATCGTACGGAAAAGAACTTATCAAAACTTATGAGCGACTTGACGAACTTCACCGTCAGTTTATCAACCGTTTTTCTGAAGCTGGTGATAAACCTGAACTTTTGGCAAATATTCTCAATAGAACTTTTCTCACTACAAGTGCAAGAAATCAAATTCCATCAGTTATTTCCGATATTAAATTCAATGATCTTAGCGCCGTTATAAGCATTCTTCTATCGGGAAAAACGAAGATTATCTCTACGATAACATCAAAATCTGTTACAAATATGAACTTACATGTAAGCAGTGATATCTATGCGATCATCAAATCTAGTGATATAAAAATTTCCTCGAAACCTTTACAAGAGAGTACGAATATAAATGTTTTAGAAGGAGTTCTTGAGTCTGTTGAAACTAGAGATGAAAATACAGAAGTGGCCCTTCGTATCGATGAAAAAACAGTTCTTGTGGCACTTTTACAAAATGAAGATAAGACTTTACATGTAGGTGCAAAGGCTTATGCCTCAATCCCATATAATAATATCATTGTAGGTTTATAGAGTTTAAAAACGAAGCACTTCTTCTATCTGTTGAAGTGCGAGTTTTTTACATTTTCCTCTTCACTCCACAAAGATTCATAGGGAGATTTGCAAACACTTCAAACGAGCTGATCTCATCCCTGTTTAAATCTTGTAGAGTCATTAATGTAAACTTTTACTCCTTGGCTCTTACGTTATGAAAAATATTTTATAAAACTCTCTTTTTCTACTCTCGATGTTTTGTAGCTGTTGATGAGAGCTTCGCTGTTTTCATAGCCTATGGCAATTGCCGCAACTACTATTTTATTATCTTCAATAGTTAACTCTTTTCTTATGATATCGGGATACTCAGCAAGGGCGGCTTGCGGACAGGTTGCGAGTCCTTGCTCCTGCGCTAAAAGCATAATCGATTGTAAAAACATTCCATAGTCTAAAAATGAGCCTGTCTCAAGCTCTTTATCCATAAAAAAGAGTAAAACTGTCGGTGCGTCAAAGGCTCTGTAGTTTGCTCTCCATTGATCTGCTTGTTTTTCTTTGTCCTCTCGCGAGATATCAAGCGTTTTATACATAAGCAAACCAGTCTCTTTTCTTCTGCTTTTATAAGGTTCAGACCAAGTAAGGGGATAATAATTGTAATCCATATTGGCGCTCACACCTTCATTAAACGCTTTGAGTATCGCTTCTTGCATAGCATTTTTTATTTTTCCGCTTACAATTGCTACTTCCCAAGGCTGCATATTTACACCTGAGGGAGTAAATCTTGCATATTCAAAAATAGTCTCAAGTTTCTCTTTTTCAATCTCTTGGGGCAAAAACGAACGGATCGATTTTCTCATTTTCAGTGCATCTTTAACATTCACAATAGGACTCCAGATAAAAAAATTTGTTTTTAAAATATGCAATTTTGCGATATTTTCCCTTACATGTAAGCCTTCTAAAACACATCTTGCAAATTATACAACGCGGAGTAGGGAAAAATTTCAAGTTGAACCTCAAGAGGGCGAGATAGGCTAAAAAGCTTAGAAAAAATTTATTCTAAAACAGTTAGAACCATTGTCGTAGTGGTAGAGTAGTTGATAGTTGTGTTTTTTGAGAATGGAGTCGGTGATATAAAGTCCAAGACCAAGACCTGCTGAAGAGTTTTCATATGCGCGGTTAAATGGCTTACAAAAATCTTGTTTTACAAGTGAAAGTTCTTCTCCCATACTACAGATAGAAATAAAATCACTACTGATACTTAGCGTCGGTTTTTGCTCTGAATATTTAAGCGCATTGTCAAGCAAATTTTTAAGTGCCGCGCTAAAGAGTTCAAAGTCTACATGTAAGACGAGTTCTGACTCTTCTCCTTCTATGAAAATCATCTCTTTATCGCAAAGAAGCAGATCGCAAGCTTGGTCAAGAAGATCGACAAAACGGTATTCTTGAAGGTTCAACTGCCACTCTCCACTGCTAAAACGCTCCATCTTTGCAAATTCATTTAAAAGATAATCCATACGTGAAAATATCTGTTTTAATCGCTCTTGAGAGGGTGATGGCTCTAAACAATCAGTTGTTAAGGAAGCTTTCATAATCGGAGTTTTCAGTTCATGTAAAATATTTCTTAAAAAGAGAGAACGGGCTTCTCTCATCGCTGCGATTTTTTGGAGAACTTGATTGAACTCATACGTTATTTGTGAGATTTCATCTTTACCGTTGATAGGCGCATCCAATGTAACATCTTGCTCTTTAAAAGTGACGATGGCATTTTTGAGGCGATGCAGATAAGCAAAAAAGAGCAAAATCAAAATATCCACACTCAAAGGAATGATCCAAAAAGGAAGTAAAGAGGAGGGCTGTAAATCTTCTAATACTATTGGGAAAAAATCTTTTCTATCAGGCGGTGGCGGCGGCATAAACTTTCTATGGTCAGCAAAATCTAAAGGTGGAGGCGGTGGAGGTGTCTTGATAAAATAGGTATCTCCATCGTGTTTTACAATTTTTCCAAAAGGGAGTTCTATGAGAATTTCCCCTTCTCTCAATAATTCTTGTGGATTTGCACTTGAGGGACGAACCATCAACTGTTTTAACTCTGTACTAAAATCTTCTTTAGAATGATGAAATAGCCTGTCTACAAGGAGAAAACGGCGCATCTCATCGAGCTCTTCTTGCTTTGAAAAATGTTGGTGTGCTACCCAAAAAAGCGTGTTGATAAGCAGAAATATCAAAAAAAAAGATAGTAATAAGACGGATAATAGAGTGATTATTCATTAACAAATTTATACCCCGCGCCTCGTACTGAGACGATATATTTTGGATGTTTTGGATCATCACCTATCTTTTGACGGATACGTCCGATGATAACATCGATCTTAGCTACTAAAAGTTATTTGATTTTGCAGAAGTAACACACCCCGCTGAAGCAGGGTGTGTAGAAGTATGTATGTTGGCAAAAGTACTACGCTAATATTTTAGCGATCGTTTCCGTGCCCTTTGTCTTTATTTTTTTGGTTTCCATGATCATTACCACGGTTATCGCCTTGGCGGTCGTCTTGACGATCATCTCGACGATCATCTCGACGATCGTCTATGCGATCATTTCGACGGTTGTCCATGCGATCATTTCTGCGATCTTGATGTTTTTCTCTATAACGGGGAGCATATTCATTTCGGTACCAGTTATCGTGCACAAAGTAAACACGTCGGTTACAAGCATTGTATTTGTGACAGTACTTGTTCCAATTTCTGTAGTGATTCTGCGGGACGCGTAGATAGATCGGCTCTTGGCTTCTCATTGACCTATGATCAATGATCATCGGCTGAGCATAGATCACACTTGGCTGAGGGAAGTCGCCAATATTAAGTTGCCCGTAGAAGCCAGGTTGACCGATGCTGATTGAAACACCAACATCTGCAGCAGATGCGGTGGTAGTGAGAGAGGCAATGGCAATTGCCGCTGCTATGAGAAAACGTTTCATTGTGACTCCTTTTTTATTGTATCGGTCTAGTATAGCACACAAAATAACTATAAACATTTCTATCTTAAGCAAATATAAGTCCAATTCAACTTATAAGTGCAACAAACGGCTTATTAATGATCGTGATGTTTGTGTGCCAAAATTTCTTTGACTTCTTCGTCATTGAGTTTTTGTAACTCTGTAACCTTGCCTTCAAAAGTCAAAGTACGTCCTGCAAGAGGGTGGTTTGCATTTAAAAGTGCAAAGTCATCTTGGATATTTGTAACGACATAAACAACTTCAGACTCATCATCAGTATCGAGTTCCATTCCGATATAAATATCCTCCGGCAGTTCACTAAGAAGTTCTTGTACGATAAGTTCCTCTTTATAATCTCCAAAAGTTTGTTCAGGCGTGAGCGTCACTGTAAAGCTTTCATCTACTTTTTTACCCTCAAGTGCATTTTCTAGCTCTACAAAAATATGACCATATCCGCCATGCAGATAGATGAGTTCCTCTTCACCGGGATTGAGATGATTACCATCCGCGTCGGTCAAACGATAGTCGATATGTACCAATATATTTTTTGTGATTTTCATAGTGATTCCTTTGTTTTCGATATTTTAGTTGAATTTGGCTTTATGAATAATTCCTTACATGTAAGCCCTCAGCTTTTGAAGTCCATTATGTTAGACTTTCAGTAAAGAAATCAACACTCAAAAGGCCAAGAGTATGACATTAGTCACCGTTACCCAAGCAAATCTGAATATCTATTTGAACCTTGCACAATGTTATGAAGCAGAGTTCTCGGCAATAACGCTTAAAAAACCAAATGAGATGGGAATATTCGAGCTCGATACATTGATAGGCGAGGGTGTTTCAGGTTTGCTTCTTATGGCAGATGGAGTTCCTTCAGCGATTGCGGCAATCGGCATCAAAGGAGATGAACGTTACGAAGTTTGTGAGTTTTACGTCGTTCCCTCTTTTAGAAAAAATTCAACCGGCATGAAATTTGCCCATATGATCTGGAAAAAATATCCCGGAGCATGGGAGATAAAACAGATCAAAGGTGCTGAGTATGCATCTGAGTTCTGGCGTAAGAGTATCACAGCCTTTGAGCAGACCGCTTATAAAGAAGACCGTTATGAAGACCGGTATTGGGGTATTGTAACAAGACAGCAGTTTACTGTTTAGAAGCTCTCTTCACATTTTTAGCACAAGGATTACTCTTCATTCTAATGTGCTATACTAATCATCGAAAAAATAGTTCAATAATATAGAGTTTTCTAAAGGATTCAAACATGTGGCTACGAGCAAGTTGTGATTTGACATTCGACATTACCGTACCAACACCTTTTATCTTAATGTTACGACCACGCAGCGGTGCTCAACAATGGATAGCGAGCGAAGAATATAGACTTATTCCCTCAGGCTTACATGTAATTGAATTTACTGATTTTTATGGCAATCTTTGTCAGCGACTGGTTGCTCCAATAGGAAGATTTGAAGTTCATACGGTTGCCGATGTAGATACTTCTGATTATGTAGATCAAACGCCTGGAGCTCCATTTGTCGAAATTCAAAATCTTCCAGATTCTGTGCTTATTTACTTATTGCCAAGTAGGTATTGTGAGTCTGAGCAATTTGGACAGATGGCTGCTGAAATTACGGCAAATAGCCAGTTGGGTTATGATCAAGTCGCAGCTATCGAGTCATGGTTACGTAACACCATTTCTTTTGAACAAGGCAATAGTGACTCGATAGTCTCAGCCGTAGAAGTCAACTTGAGAGGATCGGGAGTCTGTCGAGATCTGTCACATTTAGGCATTGCATTGTGCCGCAGTCTTAGTATTCCTGCAAGGTTGGTTGTAGGGTATCTTTATGGGCTTGAGCCTATGGATTTACACGCATGGTTTGAGGCTTATATTGGAGACCGATGGTACACCTTCGATGCGACTCAAGCCGAGCTTAGGGGCGGATATATAGCAATCGGTTATGGACGTGATGCTGCTGATGTTGCGATATATAATCAATTTGGACCTCCTGCTTATCCCACTACAGAAGTTATTCAAGTCGAACTTCTAGATATTACAAAGAAGATTCAAATATCTTGATGCGCGTCAAGTCATTTGTAGTAATATCCTATTAAACTTCAACACAAAAAAGAAAAGAAGAGTACAATGAACCTAAAAGCTAAAGAAAAACAAGAAAATTACTTTCTATCACAGCCTCATCAACCATTTTTTATTTTAGGCATCGTAAACGCAGTGGTGATGATGCTCATTTTTGCACTAAGTTATAAAGGTATCTTCGTCTTAGGGACTGATTCTTTAAGCTTCCATGTTTATTCACTTGTATTTATGGTCTTTACCAATCTCTTTACGGGATTTTTATTTACCACTTTTTCTAGATTCTGCCAAGCAGAAACTATAGAGAAAAACTACTATACTAAAATCTTTTACGCCAATATATTAGGTTCAGTAATCTTTCTTTTAGGTGTATATGCAAACCACTTTCTGATGATAGCGGGAATGGCAACGCTTTTCATATCACAGATTTCCGTGGTTTTAAAATTGACACAGCTCTATAAAACGGGAAAGATGGCGGATAAAAAAGATCCTTTTTGGATTTTAAGCGCACAATATTTTGGACTTGCTTCACATCTCTCGTTTATAGCTTTTGAGCTAGGATTGCCGGTTCAAAGCCTCGCTATAAATCTAGGCTTTTACATGTATATCATTTTTTTAACCTTTAGTGTTGCCCAAAGAATGATTCCATTTTTCTCTCACTCTTTTGAAGTAAAAAATGAAAACTTTATAAAATATGTGTTTGTACTATTGATTTTAAAAACGCTATTTAGTTCATTTAATTTTGAAATCGCTCAAATCATTGTAGATATCGTATTAGCTTGGTATTTATTGAAAGAATTTATCAATTGGAAGTTGCCCGTTTTTAGCTCACCTTCGATTTTATGGGTACTTCATCTGGGATTATTCTGGCTTCCGACTGCGCTTTTGATCTCAGCAATTGCACATACTGCGGCACTATTTCTCCATACAGATTTTTACTTCCTTGGTGTGCATCTATTGGCCTTAGGTTTTGTGACGACTATTCTTATAGGTTTTGGAACGAGGGTCACCTTGGGTCATTCAGGACAGGTTCCAAATGCCGATAGTTTCGCTACTAACGTATTTTGGTTCATTCAAGTGGTCGTGATTTTAAGAGCTTTGTATAGTCTAAACATCGCCTTTGGCTGGGGAGCTGCATTTTTATTTGATATTTCATTTACTGCTTGGCTTATACTGTTTTTGGTTTGGGGAGCAAGATACGCGAATGTGCTTATCTTCGGAGCTAAAAAATAAAATTCTGGGTCTAAAAATATCTTTTTTTAAAGAGCAATAGCTTTATGTTTTTGAGCCAAAAGAACTTTACAATGTTCTAACAACTCATGTTCGAGCATTTTTGTGAGATCTGCATAAAGGTTTACAACCATGCACTCTGTCATGGCAGACCTGAGTATCAAAACAACTTGTTCGTTGATAACTTTTGGCGCTATAAAATACCAAGCTTTATACTTATGTGGCTCTAAGGCGTTTTCAATTTCATCCGCTATCTCTTGTATGCGACAACATCTTTCTTTCTCACTAATATGCAAATCTACACTAAAATTGTTTTCATAGTCACTTTGAAAGTTATTATTGTGGTCAAAAATCTTTGCCTTCATTTTTTGATATCCCAATATGCTGTCACTACTTTTTTCTAATGTGAGAAACTCTTTGCCAGTTGCATCAATCTTACATATCAAAAATTTAAAATGATTTAAATTAGCAATAACAATAAGCTTTGATAACATGGCTATTCCTTTTGCTTCATAACATATAGATTTCAAAATAATGGACAAAAAATATTTTTAAACCATTTTTAGTTTAACATTTTTAATAATTACAAAGTAAATTTTACATTAAATACATTAATGGAATATAAAAAATATTATATATAATTAAATTTTGAAATTAACTTAGAGAAAGCAGAAGGCAACACTTGTAACGTCTAAAAAATAGACGTTGTTTAGTTTTTAAATTCTAACGTTGCCTCGTAATGATCTTCATGTTGTGCATGTGTAAATTTGTAGTTACGAAAAGAGGCTATTTTTTCCAAGTTTAAAACTTCCTGCTTTGTTGCAACAATCATTTTTAAAGAATCTCCGCCGTAACTGTTGAGCGTTGATTTTAGCTGATGCATCGCATCTGGAACGGGAAGATTTCTACGAGGATCTAAGGGCTTGCCTCTGGTGTCTAGGACTCCATCAACAAGATTTAAAGGAACTTGATACTCTTGCATCAGTCTTTTTGATGAACTTTTCCAACCGGCTTTGTCCAGATCAGCACTCCCAAAAAGTGCACAATGACAAGTACCGTATTCTTTGATCTCATCTTCGATATATTCACAAGGACACATCATCTTTTTGTTCAGAGTTGCGTCACTTGATGGCTCAAAACAAGGACAAAAGCGTTGACCAAAGGTAGCTTCCATCTCACTAACCCAGATTTGAAGATTTGTGCTCATCATCCAGCTAGGATTAAGCGCATAGTTCTTTTGTACTATGTATTTTTTCATCCATCTATCTTGTTTTTTTACTTGGTGTCGGTATTTCCAAAGATCTTTAAAAAAACCTATCATCATTTTAAGCATTGTCATTTTCCTGTTTCTGCCTAAGCTAGGCATATATTGGCGTGATTATAGTCTAAAGAACAGAAATCTTGACAAAAAATTAAGAATCCGGGAACAGTATACTAATGAATTATAAAAGTACAAACTCTTTTAGACTCTTCAAAAACATCGGATTATAAAACTTTACATGCGCCCCAAAGGAAGTGCCCTTGTGGTGTAAGCTTACATGTAGAACAAATAAGTGAAATACTCAAAGTAGCGTGATGGAATATGCCAACTTATTTTATTCTAATAGCATTTTAATAATTTCATGAATAGTCAGTTGTTTTATAGCTATTTCATTTAACTCTTCTTTTTGAAAAATTTGCATAAGCTCTTGTGCCGTCTCTACACTTTTACATCCTATTACAAAATCATCCCCAAAGACTCTAAAAATGTGTTCATTTGGAAAAAGATCTTGAAGATTTTTCCCAATTTCTTGAATATACTTATTTCCAGCATGCCATCCATGTGCTTTATTATAGAGCGACATATCTCGTATTTCTACAAGTAAAAAGTGTGGATAAAACAGGTCTTTTATGAGATTATCAGTGATCATTTTAAGATAAGACTCATTGTGTAGACCTGTAAGTTGATCTTGAAAGTAGTATGAGAAGCGTGCTTTTTCTATATTGGTACTTGGAATTTGAGAAATATGTACATCAATTGTCAAGGTTTTTAATGACTTAGCTGCAGCGTCAACAACATCAGGATGATACCAAATACCACGATAGAGAATTATCTCATCTATGGCTTCTTGCATTGTCTTTCTTGATTGATAGATACGATTACTTGTCATTGCATCTATTGAATCAGCAACTATCATAATATGTGCAACAAGTGGGATTTCATCGCCTTTGAGTCCTTGCGAATATCCAGAACCATTATATTTCTCATGATGATAGCGAATGATCTCAGCAAGTGGAGCATAGTAGGAGATTCCTTTGAGTATTTCATACCCTGCATCAAGATGCGTTTTGATTAAATCGTATTCATACGTATTGAGGCGTCCAGGTTTAAGCAAAATAGCGTCAGGAACTATAATTTTTCCTATATCGTGTAGTATTGCAGCTTCATAAAGTTGTTCTTTGGTCGTTTTGTCTAAGCCCATTTCATCAGCGATGAGAGAACAATAGTGTGCAACTCGTCCTGTATGTCCTGCCGTGTATGCGTCGCGTTTTTCTATGAGATCTACGAGGCTTTTTATAAGTTCACTGTAATGGAGTGTTTTTTCATCCTCCATCGCACGAATCTTTTTTTGTGTCAGTGTGACTTGACTTTGAGAATTAAATGTTTTATAGAGATTTTTTATACTCAATATAAAGTGTGGTACAAAGTCTATATCTGCTTTGAGCCAAGGATCTGATTGGTATTTAACTATCTCTTTAAAGGCTGCAAATGATGCGCGTGGAGATATTTTTCCATCGGCTTTGATAATCACTTTATTTTCTGGATCACCACCCCAAGTGAGAGTTTGAGGTTTTTCTTTTCTTGTCCATATCCAATAACTTTCACATTCCCCTTCGATTTTAACAATCAAAACTCCAGAGCATTCAGTGAGCATTTTTTCTTCCAAATTAGGAAATTCATATTTAAGAGTTGACGTAGAAAAAAGATTGTTTTGCATCTTTGGCGCTGTTATGGCGATCAATTTAAAAATATTTTCCTTTTGACAATCCTCTTTTGTAGAATAGATCTCTTTTTCAACTACCAAGAAAAAGTTATTGCTTTGATAAACAGTGCGAAAAAGTAATGCTTCTTGTGAAAGTACCTCAAAGATTTTTTTACGCTCCATATCTTCTGTTCGTACACCATTTATAATAGTTTCAAGTGTAGATGATAGGTGTATATTACGTTTTTGGTATAAACCATCTATTTTAGCTTTGATAAGTCCTGAAAATAGAATTCCAAAAGCTCTCGTAAATTCAAGCTGTTTGAGTGATAGTTCATGTTGATATGGATGGTGACAAGCGATGAGACCCCAAAGCTCATTATCTATAATTATGGAGATAGTCAGAGTTGCTCCAACACTCATATTTTTAAGATATTCTATATGAATAGGTGAGACACTTCGCAAGTGACTGTAAGTCATATCTAAAGGCTTGAGTCCAGCATCTCGAATAAAATCAACTGCTTTATAGTGAATGTCGCTAATGATTCTAACTGTTTGTTTTTTGTAAAGTTCACGAGCTTGGGTTGGAATATCAGAAGCAGGGAAGTTTAAATTGAGATATGGATTCATCTCCTGTTGCTTCGTTTCAGCAATGACGCAACCATTGCATGCATTATCAAATTGATAGATCATAACTCTATCAAATCCGGTACTTTTTTGTATCTCTAAAGTTCCTTGTTGACAAATATCTTCAATAGTAAGACAAGAAAGTAAGCGCTGAAAACTTTCTGCTAGAAGAAAATCATTATGCTCTTCAAAAATATCTTTTTGAAGTGGAAGAATTTCAAGAATAGCTTCGTTGAGCGAGTCGCTCCAAATAAGATTGTAAAACTCTTTTTTATATAAAGATGAAGTGATATGAAAGGGTTGTAGATTATAAAAAATTTGTTGTTTTGTACCCTCTTTTAAATGACTCAGTTTTTGCAATAATTCCGCATTGAGATATTGTGTAAGTAAAGTCCCAATGTATGAAGCAGCATTTATCAAGTTAACACTTACGCCTGTTATAAGATTTGACTCTTTATTGTAAGAGATGGCAATTCCATAGGGCTGGATAAAGCCGGGAATATGTATAGGTTCTTTCTCACATTCATCTAAGTTAATTGTTTGCAAGGAGTATCTCTTCCATTTGTAAAAACATACTACATGCGCCTAAAATAATCTCAGAGGAATCTTCAGGATGCTTTATTTCATACTCTGACAAAAAGCTACAGTACTCGCCCCAGCGTTGCATAGTTTCATCTGCATATGCATTATAATAGCGAGTGACTGGAAGATCGTCATTTCCCCTTACATGTAAGAGTCTCTGTGATAAAACTCTTCCACCCATAGTCGAGCCCTCTAAGACATAAAGCATACCGATAATTTTTGCAAAAGAGTACTCGTCAATTAGCGTTATGTTGGAAGTAATATCTTCTACATGTACGCCAAAAGCCGCCAAATCAGCTAAAAGTAGATCTGCTCGTGTATGTTGATGCGGGTCAAGTTTATAGCTAGACCACTCAGGCATAAGGCACATCTTGGACTCAACTTCTTTATGAAGATAATAAAGATCTTTTAAAAATGATATATATTTGTCTTTTGTAATGTTTCCAGAAGCTAGTGAAATAGCCAAAGGGGTAGCTTCTAAAGAATCGTGAAAGGGTTTAGTCAGCACTTTGAGTCGATTTCGTAGTATATCGTTTGACATTTTATTTCCTTGGGCTCTTAGTTCGTACTATTTGAAGTTTCGGTATTGCTATAAAAAGCATACTGTTTACGACCAAGTTTTTTTGCTTTATACATGGCAGAATCCGCGTGCGATAAGAGCAATTCATGGGTATCTCCATCTTGAGGAAAAAGACTTATTCCTATGCTGCATCCTATGGAAACGTTTTGCATATTTATATGAAAAGGTTTCATAAATTGAGCGATGATCTTTTTAGCAATTTTTTCATAATGGCATGATGCTGTCCAATCTTCAAGAATGAGTACAAACTCATCTCCGCCAAGTCTTGCTACTGTATCGCCTTTTCGTAAAACTTGTTGCATACGTTGGGCTACTTCTATAAGTAAAAGATCTCCGGCTTGGTGTCCGAGTGTGTCATTCACTTCTTTAAAGAAGTCTAAATCTAAGAAAAAAAGTCCAAAAGTTTTTTTAGTGCGACTTTTTTGGTGGATAGCTTGCTGAATTCTATCGAGTAAAAGTCTTCGGTTTGGAAGTTTAGTTAGGGGATCATGCATAGAGCTATGATATTGTGTTTCATTGACTTCTAGAAGTTCTTGCTGTTTATTTACGTATTGAGTAATCTCATGCCAAGTTTCTACTACGCCTATAAAAGCTCCTTCATCGTTAAAAAAAGGATTCATAATAATTTCAAAATGAAGTTTTTTATTTGTCTTATCATAGTGTTCATGACGTATTATTACTGGTAGTAGATTCTTTTTGATATATTTTATCGGGCAACTTTTCATTTGTGTATGTTGACAAGGTTCATCAATGCAATATTGAAGGTTATAACACTTTGTATTTTCAAGAGTCTCTTGTGTTTTATAAAGATTTTCAGCTGCATTGTTGAGAGCTTGTACTTTACAATCTAAATCTAAAAATAAAACAGGAATACTCAGAGATCTAAGAATTGAGTCTAAGTTACTATTTTTTTGTTCTGATATCTGTTGTATCTGCATCTGTTAATTCGACCTTTTTCATAAGTGTATATAAGGATGTTATATCTCTTTGTATGCCAAGAAAATATTTTAGCTCAAGGTTTTTTTTATCAAAAATAGGAGAGATTGTCACTTCATTATATATAAGAGTGCCATTTTTATGGTAGTTTCTCACCACAGCGGTAATAGAAACTCTGTTTTCAATAGCTTTTCGTATATCAACTAGAGACTCTTGCTGCGTATCTTCATTTTGTAAATAACGGGGATTTCGTCCTAAAACTTCTTCCGCACTGTAGCCAAAAGTGTTCATAAATGTTTCGTTCGTATATATGACAGGATTGTCTTCTTGATTTGGATCTGTAATCGTAATTCCGTTTTTTGCTTGATCTAAAATATCAAAAAAATACTCTTGTATATCAGGGATTAATTCACGATATTTTTCCAATGCATAAAGTCCACCATAGTAGTTATTTATTTTAAGAGAGGGCATTTTTTTACGTAGCCCGCTGATGAGAGTACGAACACTTTTAGAAGAAAATTCTTTTTCATAATCACTCCAAACATAGTTAAAAATATCCTCACTTTGGACTGGATAACCTCTGCGTTGTATAAGATATTCTATGCATGCCTTCAGTGACTGAGATAAATGAATAGTCATTGTATGACTAGTAACGATTTTTCTTTCTAGATCCCAGTATAAATCCGGCCCGAGTTTAATTTTTTGCATTTGAAATCCTATTAAAAAAGTGTCTAGCAATTGTCCTATTACATAATAATTCTATCTTCAAAAGAATCGCTCAACTACAGGATACTCTCTTTTCATATCAATAATGTCGGGTGTTTTAGTTTGTACTAGCATATATTTCAGTAGAAGAGGGCGGATTTGTTGAGGCTTGTGAGCTTTAAACCCTGAATAAGAACAATTAATGCAGTTATGTAATAAAAAAGGAATCATAATGGAATACCATATTGTAGTAGAAAAGTTATGCGGCTGTGCGAAACGTAAGTGAAGAGCTCAAATAAAGGCTTTTGATGTTATAGAAGTTGATGACAACTTTGTCATCGCAGTTGGAGAGGGAAGTTATTAAACTTCTTTACATGTAAGGATATAAAATGATTATCGGTGTACCACTAGAGATAAAAATAGATGAATATCGTGTTGCAATCACGCCTGCAGGTGTAGCAGAACTCATCAAAGACGGCCATAGTGTCTATGTACAAAACAGAGCGGGAATCGGAAGCGGTTTTAGTGATGATGCGTACAAAACAGCGGGTGCAGTTCTTTTAGAAGATAGTGCCACGCTTTATGACATGGTAGATATAATTGTCAAAGTAAAAGAACCTATAGCCTCTGAGTACGAACTTTTTAAGACTCATAAGACAATTTTTAAATATATTCATCTAGACGCGGATTAATCGCAAAA
>JBBRBK010000035.1:0-20659 GCA_038205935.1 Campylobacterales bacterium | reverse complement strand
GACCTGCCGCTTTTGCAGCAGCATATCGTTTTGAAGCAGATGTTCGTGATGAAGCTGGAACTTCTCGTCTTAGTGAAGTCAATCAAGAGTTCCAAGGTGTTTGGGATTGTGTGAAATGTTTTGAGTGTCAAGAGGCTTGTCCAAAAGATGTCAATCCGATTGAGAAAATCACAAAACTCCATAACATGATCTTTGCTAAAGCTGTTGCAACAAATAATGTTGCAACACGTCACGCAGTTGGATTTAAGCACTCAATAGCAAAACACGGTTTACTTGATGAGGGTGAACTTGTTCGCTACTCTGAGGGAAATATCGGAGTACTTAAACATGTTCCAGTTGCTATCAAAATGTTCACTAAAGGCAAAATAGTATTGCCATGGAATATGCCAAAATCAGATAACTTAGATGAGATCAAAAAACTTATTAAATCATCATCAACAGCAAAGTTCTAGGGAGTAATAGGTATGGAAAAATTAAGATACGCACTTTTTACAGGCTGTACGGCTAAAGAAAGTACACCTGAGCAGATGATGTCGACCATGGCGGTAGCAGAAAAACTTGGAATCGAACTAATCGAGTTAACTGAAGCTTCATGTTGTGGCGCATCTCATTTACAAGATTATGATGACTTTTTATCTTTAGTTTTAAATGCACGTAATATCGCTTACGCTGAAAAACATGGCCTAACAATGGTCACGATCTGTAATACTTGTCAGCTCAACAGTGCTATGACAAAACACAGACTTGATAATAATGCAGAGCTAAAAGCAAAAGTTAACGCGAAGCTTGGTGAAGTTGGTTTGGAGTACAAAGGTACTTCACAAGTAATTCACTTTTTATATGCAATTATAGATGACTTCGGTCTTGATAAGATAAAAGATATGGTTGTAAAACCATTAAGCCAATTTAATATTGCACCATTTTACGGTTGTCACAACATCCGCCCTTCTGAGCTTCAAAATGAATCTCATAAAAAGAAAGAAAATCCATACAACCCTACTTCACTTGATGATCTTATCATCGCTTGTGGCGGTGTAAATGTGGACTATACTGAGAAAAATAAATGTTGTGGTTTCCACGCTGAACTTCAAGCGCCTCGCACTGCGGCTATCCTTACTGGAAATGCTGTTGCTGGAGCTATGGATGCAAACGCGGACTGGATGGTCACACCTTGTCCTCTTTGTCATCTAAAACTTGATACGCAAACGCATCATGCATCAGTTGCAATCGGGCGTGAAGTTTCACTTCCAGTTCTTCATATGCAACAAATGCTAGGTTTGGCTCTTGGTTGTACAAATGAAGAGTTAGGTCTCAAACACCACGTTACAAAAGTAGATTTTATCTAAACCTTTTTTACAGGGATTTTTTCCCTGTACCCACTTTTAAAAATCCCTATATATAAAGAATTATAATGTCAAACTCAATAGAAATTATCTCATGGAATGTTAATGGTATCCGCGCTGTTGCATCAAAAGAAGCACTTAAATGGATAGATGAAAGAGATACAGATATTCTTTGTCTTCAGGAGATAAAAGCCGTGCGAGAGCAGATTCCTGACGCTCTCTTTTTAAAACAACACGATGAATTCTTAGTCAACAGTGCCGATAAAAAAGGCTACTCTGGAACTGCTACATTTTCAGCAATAAAAAGTGATTTTAACTCACCATGTAAGCATATTGATCTTCTAAATGAGGGTCGAATCGTTGAACAGCATTTTGGAGATATCGCGCTTTTTAATGTCTACTTTCCAAACGGTCAAAGAGATGATGAAAGACTTGATGTGAAAATGAAGTTTTATGATGATTTTCTTGACTACTGCGAAAAACTCAAAGAAGAGGGAAAATCTATTATCATCTGTGGAGATGTCAACACGGCTCATCGCGAGATAGATCTTAAAAATCCAAAAGCAAACTCAAAGACAAGTGGATTTTTACCGATTGAACGTGCTTGGATAGACAAATTTTTATCTCATGGATATATCGATACATTTAGATATGTGCATGGAGACATAGCAGATGCTTACAGTTGGTGGAGCTACAGAGCCAATGCAAGAGCAAACAATGTCGGCTGGAGAATCGATTATTTCTTCATCTCTGAGGATTTGGCAGAAAACCTTGAAGATGCTTTCATATTGCCAGAAGTCACAGGATCAGATCACTGTCCTGTAGGAATTAGAATCTCTATCTAATTCTCAGTAGAATTTTTTTTAACAATATTTGAAAGTTTGTTAGATGCATTTTTTAGTGTATATATATATTCAAGTTGCTCCGAACTGAGATTTGTATTTTCTATCTTTACCATTAAATCCATCATCATATTTGTGGCAATTATTATCTCATCTTTTAAGAACTCAAGTTCATTTGAAGATTTTTGAAATTTTAGCTTTGTAATCTGTAGATTCTTATTTGTCGTTGTAATGTGCTTGTTTACAATTGCCATCTTTGCATGAGCTTGAATCATATCTCCATATAAAGCTTTTTCATCTGTGATATCTATCAAGATAGAGTACTTTACATCTCTTCCATCAGGCCAATGTATAATCTCACTATAAGATTTTAGCCATCTATCATCATGCTCATAAAAAAAATCTTTTATATATTTTTCATCTTGTTGCATTTTGAGACTTTTTTTCTCTATTAATGTTTTTACACTACACCAACTACAAGCCTCATCTTGTCCGTACATCGCTTCCCAACATTTTTTTCCCTGTGGAGCAAACATATTTTCTCTCATAAGTTTATTTGCATAAACAACTTCGTAAGTGTTGATATCGACAGCATATGCACCAAAAGGGATAACGTCTAAGAGTGCTTCAAAAAGTTTATTTTCTACCATCTGTACCATTTCTAAATATTATTTTATTTCTTCCACTTTCTTTAGCTTCATAAAGCTTTTCATCTGCACACTCAAGTGCTTTATCAAGTGGTATATTATTCTCTTTTTCAAAGAGTCCAATACTTACAGTAAATTGTATCTTCTCTTGTTGCTCATTTTCTATAACAATAGAAGCCACATCTTTTCGAATAGTTTCAAGCCTATTTTCTACATCATCACTACAAAGTGCAACTATAATAAGAGCAAACTCTTCGCCTCCGATTCTTCCAAAAATATCATCTTTTGCTAAGTGAATGCTAACACTTTTAGTAAACTCAAGGAGTGCTTTGTCCCCGATTTTATGTCCATAGTTATCATTGAGGGATTTAAATTTATCAATATCAAGCATTGCAACATAAATATTTAGCCCTTCTTCAAGCTCAGTTTCCCAAAGTTTTTCTCCAAGTGTAAAAAAGTTTCCTCTATTGTTTATGCCCGTTAAAAAATCTTTTGTCGCTAAAATCTCCATTTTTTCATAAGTACTTTTGAGTTTTCTTGTTTGAAGTGCAAGTTTTGTATGTGTTTTTATAAATGACGCTTGTATCTCTTTTTGTTCTGTAATATCTACTGCAATAGTATATTTCACTGTTTTGCCATCTGGCCATCTAACAATCTCATCATATACTTGAAACCATTTATCTGTTGCTTCATCAAAAAAAGTGCTTTCAATTTTTCCGCTGTTATAAAGCTTTTCTCTTTGCTTAAATTTTGAGATTGTACACCAGCTACAAACATCTTCTTGGCCATATATTTTTTTCCAACAAGCTTTTTCACGAGGTGCATACATCTTTTCATACATCATTTTATTTGCATACACAACTTCATAAGTATCTATATCTGCCGCATAAGAAGCAAATGGTATAACATCTAAAAGCGCTTCAAAAAGTTTATTTTCTCGCATCAATCAATTTTCTTAAAAATTTTCATCTAATATATCTATCTCATCATCTTGTTCATCAACTGCATACTCTGGAAAAATTTCACCTATTGTCTGTGCTAGTTTTTCTTCAGTAATGGGTTTTAACATGTAACCGACTGCACCTGCTTGGATTGATTTAATAACCATATCTTCTTGTCCATGGGAAGTGACCATAATGATTTTCGCATCTTTATGATCTTTCATAATCTCTTTTACAGCGGTTATACCATCCATATCCGGCATTGTTATGTCCATAGTAACAAGATCAGGTTTGTAGCTGTTGTACTTTTCAATCGCTTCTTGTCCATTTTGTGCATCGCCTAAAACTTCATGACCAAATTTCTCAAATAACTTTGCAACTTTCTTTCTTATAATCATTGAATCATCTACTATCAAAACTTTTAGCATATTTTTATTCCTTATTTATTTTAATATATCTTCAGGTCCTATAACGCTTACACTCATCTCGCCATGTTTTGTTGTTATAATCGCTGTAATAATCTTCGAATTTTTATGTTTTGCTATGTTTGAAGCATCATTTATTGTAATTGGTGGTGTAATTGTAACACCTTTACCTCTACTTGGAAACGTTGGAAGAGCGAGTCCCATAATCGTATTTACAACCTCTCCTGCAACACTATCTTTAATTTCCTGCTCTTCATCTGGATCAACTTCCTCGCCATCCATAAAGCTATCCACCAATACATTAAGAAGCTCATTTTGGTAACTGATAATAACCATAAGGTTCACTTTACCTCCAACACCGATCATAGAAGTATAATCACCCAAAGAAACTCTATCAGTTCCATCAGCTACTTGAGTTTTTTCTATTTTTATTCCCATATCATCTTGTAAAAACAGCTTCGTTTGAAGCAATAAAGATTCTATAATCATTCTATTTTCCTTGCATTGGTATAACAAATTCAAATGTTGTTCCAACATTTTTTTGTGTTTCTATATAAATCACACCATCAAGCTTGTCTAGTTCATTTTTCATAGCTGCCATCCCAATCCCTCTTCCTGATATCTCATTAACACTCTCTTTTGTACTAAAACCGTCTTCAAAGATGAGATTTAAAATCTCGATTTCATTCAAATGAGTTGTATCTATATTTAGAGTTTGTGCTTTACTTCTTATTTTTTCTCTATCAATGCCAGAACCATCATCTTTAATAATAATATGAAGTTTATCATCTCTAAGAGATATCTCACAACTAATCGTTCCTATTTCATCTTTTTCAAGTTCTTCTCTCTCCTCAGCAGACTCAATCCCATGATCAACACTATTTCTAAAGAGATGTATCAACGATTTCACAAAAGGTTTCATCTCTTCTGTAACTGCTATCTGTGAATCTCCGATAATATCAAATTCATAAATCTCTTTAGAAAATTTTGTAGCTAACTGCTGTACCAATTTATTGTATGGTCTTAAAAGATCAACAAGCTTTATATTTGAAAGATTTTGGACATGACATAAAAGGTCCTGACACTCTGGAGAAGTTGAATCCACTTTATCAAGTATCTTAGCTATTTTTTCTTGAAGCGAAAGAATATTTGATAGATTAATCTTTAAAAAATCTTGTGAATCTAAAAACTCTTCGCCTAATATCTCTTCTATAATTTTTAAACTTTCATTTAAACTACTATCAAAATCAGCGTTATCCAAGAGATTTAAAAGCTCCTCATTTGTGATATCTCCTTTTTTAATCATAAATGAAATTTTTGTTTCAAGATCATGTAAAAAAGTTACAACATTTTGCATGAACATTTGAGAAAAGGAACCTTTAAATGTATGAATAGCTCTATAAACTTCACCTACATTATATTTTGGTGCTTGTGAAATATCTACAAGGGTACGATAGCTATTTATAAATTCACTGTAATCTTTTTTTAGATCAAAGAAAGTGTTACTCTCACTCACTATAGAAATAATCATTTTGAAAGTTTCCTGCTCTTTTTTCATCTTACTTTCAAGTTTTCTTTGAGAGGTAATATTTGTAAGGATTAACATAAAATACTCATTTTCTAAGATCTTATATTCAAGCTTCATTACTTTTTTATTTAAAAGAATCACTTGTGGCAAAAGAGAGATGTACGAGTTTTGTTTAAGTAACATAGTCTCACTGAGTGCTTCAAGCAAAGTTGTTCTAAAAAACTCTTGTTTAAGCTTATCTGTAAAAAGAAGCTCTGCAATATTTTTACCGCTTATCTCATCGCCTATGAGTTTGACACATTCTTTTGAATATTCATCATCTATCATGAAATTTTTATCAAATGTTAAAAAGCCTTGACCTGCATTATCCAAAAGAACAGATATTTTTTTTGTTTTTTCCTCTATTTTCTCTTCAAGATTGAGGTTAAGATCTTTGATCTCTTCATGCAATCTCGCACTCACAGCTATATTTTCCCGCAATGATTTTGCCATCATTCCAAACTCATCATTAGAATCGATCTCTATGCCAACAACCTGCTCTTTTTTCCCTTGTAAAAATAAAAAGAAATCAAGTAAAGCCTTTTCAAAGACAGCTAAAGGATGAATCACCAATCTTCTAATAGCAACAATTACGACCAAAGATATCACAATTGCCATAACTAAAATTCCAAAAAGAGCCATAAAAATAAGATTATTTTGACGCACTATAAGAGAGTTTACAACTTCAATAGGTTTAGAAAGAATGACAACGCCTATCTTTTTGCCTTCAAAATCTTTAATATCTTCAAATGTATAAAAATATTTTGAATCTACTATATATTCGTTTGTAAAGAGTTTTTTAGAATCCACACTTCTCAAATCAGCTAAAAGAGCTTGATTCATCAATTTTTGAGAGATTATATAGTTGTTGAAAATGAGATGATCTGATTTCTCTTTTTGAGTACTTTTTGTAATGTTTTCTTTAACTTTTTCATCCATAAGCAGTAAAAAACCTATCTGTTGTTTATCAAAATAAGTGGCAACAGAGTTCATTCCTTGAATAAATTCAAGTGATCCATAGTGCTCTTTATCATCCATAATAGGCACGATAGCTCTAAGTAAGAGTCCAGCTTTACCACCTTCAAAGGCAACTATAGGCTTAAAATTTTTATTGACTTCTACAACAGCTTTTCTAAATGAACTGAGATCATCGCCATAATGCGTTTGATCCCAAACTCTTAAAAAAGATTTGTTATCTTTTGTATGAAGATGGATTTTTATATTATTGAATTCTGTATTTTCTTTCATATTACGTGAAATCTGTCCTAAAGCGTCAATAGCATATTCACGATTATTAGTAATGTAGGATTGCTTGATTCTCGCATCATTTGCAATGGAATACGCATTAGTAATCCCAACATCCATTTTTGCTTTGATCTGTTGATTTGTTTGTGTAATCAATTCAGTTCTGACATTTTCATATATTTCTATTTTAGTTTTTTGTGCATACCAAAAAAGAATAGCAGAACTCACTGCAAGTGATACAAGAGAAACACCAATAATTGCTAAATTTAGTTTTTTATTTACAGAAGCAAACTTCATGTCAAATGCCTTTAAGTATTTACTTATCAATTAGAGTAACTTTTTTTCATCTTAGATCCTTAGATTATATATAAATATTTCTGATAGTTTTATTTTTAGACTCTGTTTATTTATTTTTTGGTCTAAAAGCCTTCATCACTTCTTCATTTGTTTGTATATACGGTCCTTCTATAAGATCTATACAGTAAGGAACAGCTGGAAATACAGCGTCTAAACACTCACGTATTGATTTTGGTTTTCCCGGAAGATTAATGATAAGAGATTTACCACGAATACCTGCAGTTTGACGCGAAAGTATTGCTGTTGGAACGTATTGTAAGCTTACTTGACGCATCAATTCGCCAAATCCTGGCATCATCTTCTGACATACATTCTCAGTCGCTTCAGGGGTTACATCACGAAGAGCCGGACCTGTTCCGCCAGTTGTAACAACCAAACAACACCCTGCCACGTCACAAAGCTCTTTCATCGTCGCCTCAATGATATCCTGCTCATCAGGAATACATCTATAGACGATCTCGAATTCACTTATTAAATAATCTTTCATCGTATCTTGAATTGCTATTCCAGATATATCTTCATAAATTCCCGCACTTGCTCTATCACTCGCAGTGATCACACCTATTTTTATTTCTGCCATATTTTTCTCCTAATCTATCTGTAAAAAATGGTTTGCACCATTTATAAAGTAAGTCGTAGCGTAGGGAAGAAAAAACTCTTTTGCGCCCTGCGCATCGATGATTTTATCTTCACTGCCCAAATATACTTCTATCTGCACACCGCTTTCTTTAATTGATTTTAACTTTTGAGCGTCCCATTCGTAATGTAAAAGCTCTTCAAGTTCGCTCTCTTGAGTGCTCACATGTAAAGTCTTTTTGAGTTCATTTGGCTCAAAACATCCTTGTATAAACTGGCTTAAATATTTTTCTTTATCTTTTTTATACGCCATCATTTGCGCGCGTTTAAAAGTTTTTGGTTTTGTCTGAAAAAATGCGGGAGAAAAAAGCTGAAGCGTGTCAATTCTTTCCTTACATGTAAGGATATATTCAAAAGCTTTGATCGCACCATAACTAAATCCAGCAACGTTATAGTCACTTTGTTTTAGATATTTTTCAAAAAAAGAACTGTCATCTTTGAGAGAAAATCCACTATAGTAAACCATCTAGCTTTGCCTCAATCTCATCTTTTGTAATGCTTTCACGCTCATAGAGTATCTCTTCAACATATTGCAATACACTTCTAAAGCCACCTATGCTTTCTTTAGTCTCTTCATAAAGTCTTTTCATAAGAGCGTCTTCTTGGCTCTTTGATGCTAAAAGAGTCGTGCCCATACCAAAGACTTCGATCATCTCTTTGACACTCTGTTTTGCTTCATCAAGATCAATCTTCGCACTGCTAGAATGCTCGCCATATTTTAAGTCACATGCAGTAACACCGCCCAAAAGCATTCGTATACGTGCTTCTATCTCATGTTTGAGAAGCGGCGTTGTAACTGGTGGAGTCATCGACTCGTTAGAAAGTAACAGCTTTTCAAAATCTATATTATAAAGTGTCGCAGCAACTGCTTTTCCAGCCTGATAAGATATGCGATGTGCTTTTTGATCATCACTGAGCATCAGCAGTTTTCTTTTACCAAACATCACTTTATCTTTGACCTGATAAAAATGCTCCATTGTAACTTGTGTGCCATTTTGACGCAATGAAAGTAGTGCCGCTTCATTCACAAGTGCGGCTAAAGATGCACCGTTAAAACCCACTGTCATATTTGCTAAAACATTGATATCTGTTTCATTAGAAATTGAAGCTAAATATTTTGCAATGATAGAAGCACGTTCTCCTTTTGTAGGAAGATCAACGAAAATACGTCTGTCAAAACGTCCCGCGCGGAGTAAGGCACTATCTAAGACATCTATTTTATTTGTCGCAGCAATGACGATAATATCGCTTGATTCTTCAAATCCGTCCATCTCGGTGAGAAGTTGATTGAGCGTTGCTTCACGTTCATCATTACGATTGCCATCACGTTTTTTACCAACAGCATCAATCTCATCTATAAAGATGATTGCAGGCGCATTTTTCTTCGCTGCCAAGAAGAGCTCATGTACTCTTTTTGCTCCCATTCCCACATAGATCTGCACAAAAGAAGCACCACTTTGGTAAAAAAATGGTACACCTGCTTCATGAGCAACAGCTTTAGCAATCATCGTTTTCCCCACACCCGGAGGGCCTACAAGCAAAACACCGCGGGGCATTCTTGCTCCAAAAGTTCGGTAACGTTTTGGATTTTTCATAAAGTCGATAATCTCTGAGAGTTCCACTTTTACTTCACTGATTCCGCCAATATCATCAAAAGAGACATTTGGTTTGATTGCTTGGATTGGTTCATTTGATGCGATAGGTGCTGTAACATCTGAGGTGCGGGAAGATCCAAAATGTATATTAGAGCCATTTTTTTGGTACCAGCGAAACGCATAAGATCCAGCGCCTAGAAATAAAATAACATAAAGTAAAGTAGTAAGTTCAGAATGCCCCTCTTCGATTTCAACCTTATAATCAGCGAACATTGCCGGTGTTACTTGTGAAGTTGCTATTTTATAAATATCAGTTTTTGTTTTAAGATAGACGTACTCTTTTGTAGCGATGACATTTGTTACTGTATGATCTACCAGTATTTTTTGCGCTTCATTAAGAGTTATAGAGTTTGAAGTGTCACGAAATACGGCGAAAAGTATCAGAATGATAATAATAAAAGCCGAGGCATAAAGAGCGATATTGTTATATTTAGATTTGAACATAGTTGTATTCTTCCCTCACACTAAAGTCTTTACATGTAAGCCAGTTTCCACTCAGATCTTCATCTGATTTGATAACTACTTTATTAAAATGTTGGTCAAACCCTTGATAAAGTCCATCTTCTCTTTGGCTTTCTATAAGTACATCGAGTTCACCGCTAAAAGCTTTTCTAAACTCTAAGTTTTTAGCATCGATGATTGAAGTTAGCTCATGTAAGCGCTCTTTTGCGATACTGCCACTGACTTCGTTTTTCATCGTAGCCGATGGAGTTCCATCACGTTTTGAGTAACTAAAAGCGTGCAGATGCGTCAAAGGCAATCTTTTTACGTTCTCGATCCCCTCTCGCCAAAGTTCCGCGCTTTCTCCAGGATGCCCGACGATAAAATCTGTTCCAAGTGCAAAACCTTTTTCTGCCAACGTGTGAAAAAGCTTGAAATCATTCTCGTAGCGATTACGTCGATTCATCAGTTTAAGCATCTGCGGTGAAGTATGTTGCAATGCTACATGTAAGTGCTTTTCAAGCCACGGTTCGCCAAGTATCTCTTTAAACTCATCATTGATCTGGATAGGTTCCAAACTTCCCACACGAATGCGTCTTACACCTTTAACTTGACTCATCTGCTTCATAAGACGAGCGATATTTGTACCCTCGCCTGTTCCATAACTTCCGACATTTGTGCCTGTGAGGATAAACTCTCCAAAACCGTTAGATGAGAGTCTATACACCTGTTCAAGGATTCTTTTTTCATCTAAACTTCTCGCATCTCCACGAACAAAAGGGATAATACAGTAGTTACATCTAAAATTACATCCCTCTTGAATCTTGATAAACGCGCGACTTTTTCCGATAAACTCGCCAACGACTGCGTCATCTACAAAATTCAAATCGCCGAGTTCATAAAATGGAGTTTCTTCTTTTAAAAGCGTATTGATCTTTTGTTTTTCGCTTTGTCCAAAAACACCGAAAACTTTCTTGTTTTCAAAAAGTTTTTCACCCTTGGTATGTGCTCCACATCCTGTGAGAAACACTTTCGCTCCGCTACTTTTTTCTATATGGTTTACATAAGAGCGCACCGTTGTATCTGCACCATTTGTCACGGTACAAGAGTTTACAACGACAACATCTGCTTCACTCTCATCCTCTGTAATATCAAAATCTTCAATATTTTGCATCATCACTTGTGAATCAAAAAGATTGGTTCGGCACCCGAATGTTTTAAAGTAAACTTTTTTTCTCATGCGAGCTCCTCTGGAGGCATTGTATTTTGTTCTGTTTGGATATGTAATCTTTGTGTCGGATATGCTATCGTGATATCATCAGCCTTGTTAAACTCTTCTACTATTTCAAGTGAAATAGTACTTCTCAACGTCAAAGTACCGTATGCATTTGTAAGATACCAAGAGCTAATTACGACTCCATTTGGATCAATAAACGAAAAGATACGAGGTTCGACATTGGTATTTTTCAGACTATAATGACTTCTGAGTTTATTGAGCTGTTTACGTGTAATATCGGTATAACCTTTAGAATACTTCCGAGTCACCTCTTTACAGATATGCATCGCTTTTTTATGATTTGAATCAAAAGAGATCACGATGTCTATCCCATCCCACACTGTTTTGAGAGAATTATGCGTATAGTTTGCTATCATTCTTGTAAATACATAGTTATTTGGTATAAAGATAATACGTCCCGCGCGACGATTTTTCATAATCGAAGTGAGTGTAATATCTTCTAAAATTGTGATACGCAAAAGCGAGATATCCATAACATCACCAACATAGATCATGCCATCCATATCTACACGAATTCTGTCACCTACATGGATACTTCCACCAAAAACAATCACAAGCCATCCGAGAATACTCATAAACCAGTCTTTCATAGCGATAGCAATACCCGCCGATGCAAAGCCGAGAATAGTGACCAAATAACTGACATTTTCAATATAATTAAAAAAGAGGATCAAGATAATTAAAGTAAAATTTGTGAAAGTGATGATTTTATTCGCTGTATAAAAACGCTCATTGTCCTTGATATATTTTTTTACAATTAGTTTGAGTAAGAAAAAGATGAGGAAAAGAATGACAATGATAATCCCAATTTTCACCAGTTTGTAGATCTGCTCTTCTATCTTTTTGTTGACGTTTATCTCCATCACTTCGATACGTTTTTTATAAACACTCTGTGTAATATTGATGGTATCAAGTGCTACTGAAAATCTGTCAAGCTGTTTTTTAAGCTCTTCAAGATTGTTTTGTGTTTTGTTATCATCTTGCACTGCAGCCAAATTTTCATATATCGCAGTCTTTTTTTCTAAGAGTGCAACCATAGTTGCCAAACTCTCTTTTTGCTTAATATAATCGTCATAATTATTATTTATCTGCTTGATAAAAGAGTATCCGGTAAAGATATCTAAAGGGTTATTAAGTGAAGGTATCTCAGAAATTTCCGGCGGAGTCAACAGCTCTGAAAAAGGCGCTGAATCTTTACTTTTAAACTGTGTCATCTGACTTGAAAGAATATTTTCTTTGGAGCGTAATGAGGAAAGTTCATCGAAGTTTTTGCCATACTTATTCTCTTTTGTAAGAGTAAAAATCTGACTTTTTATCTCTTCAAGATTCTTTTTTACGTCAAGAGATGTTAAGTAAGAACTATAATTTTTAATCCAAACATTATCCGATGGCATTTCATCATCGATGTCATTAAGAGAGGTTGTATATTCCTCTATAAGATGCTGTTTTTGTGCTAATAGTGCCTCATTTGCGGCATTATTATCTTTGTTTTTATCTACTGTTTTCGCATAAAGAGAAAGGGCGCAAAGAAGAATCAGCAGTATTTTGCTCATCAAATTACCTTATACAAATTTAAAACATCTTTGACAATCTTACTATCTACTTCATCAGTAATCTTAACACCGCCAATGCCAGAAGCAAGGATAAAAGTGATAGAGCTGTCAGAGCTTTTTTTATCTAGAAAAAATGCCTTATAAAAACTCTCAACATCTTTAATGGCATAAGTCACAGGCAAACGGTATTTGACTAAAAGTTTTTTGATGCGCAGTGCTTCTTCCTCTTTTAAAAGTCCAAGTTTGACGGACACATCATTTGCCATTACCATACCAACAGAGACAGCTTCTCCATGTAAAAAACCAGTGTAATTTGTTTCATTTTCTATAACATGTGCAAAGGTATGCCCGTAGTTGAGAGCCGCGCGAAGCCCTTTTTCTTTTTCATCTTGTGAGACGACATTTGCTTTTGTTTCTACAGATTTTTTGATCGCTTCTGCTAAAACTGTCGCACTGTTAAGATCATTTTCTTCAAGCCAAGTAAAAAACTCTGCATTAAAAGTCACAGCCATTTTTACGATCTCAGCGATTCCTGCACCAAATTCACGGGATGGAAGCGTTGAAAGAAAATAAGGATCAATATATACCGCTTGAGGCTGATGAAAAGAACCGACAAGATTTTTACCAAAACTATTATTCATCCCTGTTTTTCCGCCGACACTCGCATCTACTTGGGAAAGAAGTGTTGTTGGTATCTGAATGAAGTCGATCCCTCTTTGATAAATGCTCGCCGCGTAACCTGTCATGTCGCCTATAACGCCACCGCCAAAAGCGATCAGTAAAGAGCCGCGGTTAAAACGGTGATTGAAAAGATTTTCTAGTATGAGATCTATAGTTTCCTGATTTTTGTACTCTTCACCATCAGGCACTGTGATGATATAGAGCTCTTTTGCAGAGATGGTATTTAGAAGATATCGCAGATGAAGACCTGCGACTTTAGGGTTTGTGATGATTGCAACCTTTTTATCAAAGCGCATGTCAGCAAGCTTGTCTATTGTTATTTTATAAGAATTATCTATTACTTTTTTAAGTGTTATATCTACGACCATTTTTTACATCCAAACATGAAATTATTAAGTGATAAATAATACTTTATTCTTACTTAAAAACGTGTGAAATAGACCTATTCAGATGGCTAAAGCTGAACAGGAATAAAGATCTGATGATAATCGTCAAGCTTGAAATAAAGCTTCTCACTGTCAATGGAAAAGAGAGAAAAAATCTGTCTTTCAACGATTTTTGAAGTAAAAGGCATAAGATGAAGAAAATTTTCTTTCTGTCTAAGTTCACGGATAGGATTACCATCACTATTTGTGACTTTGATTGATTTGGAAAAGATCGTAGCAAGATTATTAAAATGCTCTATAACCTGTTCTTTGTTTTGATCTTGCTCATTTGTATAGTTGAAAAGTTCCAAGTTAAAGCCCATTTGAGAAGAGATGTCAAAGACTGTTGTAGAAACTTTTTCGAGATCTCTATTTTCACTGAGCACTGCAACTGAGTCTTTGAGTCTAGAAAGAGATCTGTTTGCGATTTTTAGTACCGGTAAACGAGCGCCATAAAGCATATTTCTTGCCTCATAATTTCTAAAAATGTCTTTAGAAACCATCACTAAACCGATATGATATTTTTTCATATCAGCACGAAAAATAGTTTCGATTGGAGTATCTTTATAGTTAATTTCCACATCCACATTATGTGAACTAAGATCTTTAATCGCCCATAGTAACTCTATATTACTTGGATTAAATACTTTGATATAAAGCTTATGTTTGAAACTTTTATGGATAAACAAAGCGCGGCGAAGTAAATCTTTGATATTTTTTTGATTATCTTTAAACATATCAATATAAAGATAAAGGTTTGAACCAAAAGGTTCAGGAAACTGTCCAAGCTCACGTTTGATGGCACGATAAACAGATTTTAAAACAGCTGGATCACCTACAAGAAGTAAAAGATCATTTGGATGGATCATCCTCTTTCTTGTCGGTAACAAAAGTTCTCTATTTCTGTAAATAGCCACGATCTTCCATTTACGTTGCTCAATAACACCGATGTGTCGGTACACGAAAGAACTTCCAAAAGGAACAAGCACTTCCATGATTTCACCCTGCCCCAGACCAACATTTTTTGCAGTCACTGGAATATTTGGAAGATAATCGATCATCCTTGAAGCCATGATCTCATTTTGTTTTACATACAAAATACTTGGATCTCTATTTTCAAAACCCCAGTGGTCAAGAACGATAAGACGAAGTTGTTTTTTCATCGTTCTGATATTTTTTATCGTATGTTCAACATCAGTAATATTGTCCATAGTGATGATAGCTTGAACAAACTCCATTTTTAAAAGATTGGAAATTTTGTGAAAGCTTGTAGGATCAAATTCATAAAATTTAAAGCGTGCAGGATTTGCATTTTCATACTCAACAGCTTTTGGTTGAACAATATAATAGATATTATCACTCGTATAAGTATCTATAACACGTTCTATAAATTGGCGGCCGATTTCACTGTCACTGATTATTAGTATCTTTTTCATTGGCGTGATTATAGCAGAAGAGCTGTTTTTGTCATCATTTTTGCAGATGAAAAGCTAGTCCTTCAAAATTTCGTATCTCACATCAAAAACATCTTATCATACCAAATATGGAATGAATAGTTAATTTAATCGTTTCATTATTGCAACTGAGGCTAATGTTCTATCCAAACAATCAATATTTAAAGATAATTTATGTACGATTCCCTCGCTCAGATACCATTGAGTATCAAGAGGTAGCCGCCACTTGCTTGGTTGATAATAAGCGACCATTTTTAAAACCATTCACAATTTTCTAATCTGCTATCATTATTATTTACATAGTTCCTTTATTAGCCTTGTCATTTTCGTGTATCTTTTCTAATGGACATTAAGAATTGGTAGTATAAATATCCTAAAGAAATTTTATTTAAAAATACTATCAACGTACTCCACCAGCTTAAAGTGTTCCACCAATTTTGCACAGTAGCCTCTTTTATTTCAGGTTTTATCGTACCATTTAAATTAATTAGAGACATGTTTTGCATTATGTCTTTTAGAAAAATTTCATTGCTAAAAAATAAAACAAGTGCAAAAAACATCAGAAAAACGATGAGTCTTGATTTTATGTTTTCAAATAATGCAAATGCAAATAAAAAACTAAGTGGCAATACATTTAATAAATATGGAGATTTCTCTAAAATAGTAGTCAAAAACCCTACCATAACTATCCACAAGAGTGCTAAGTTCCAGTTTGTAGAGTGTTCTGAACTCATATCATGGATTTTAAAAACTAAATATTCCGAAAAATTTTGCCATTTATTTTTTTCAAGCTCTCTCTTTTTTTGATTAAGCTCTAGAGCATGATATTTATTTGCTTCAATTTTATTTCCAAGTTTTTCAAAATTATATTTGATAATGCGATAAGTTTCTTGTGATGTATTTTTTTCAGGATTATCATTTTCAAGAATACTTACGCCAAAAAAATGGATTTCTTTATCACTACTTGTGTAGTCTAAGTTAATACCTTGATGAAATATTGATTTTCTAAATGAAGCAAATTTCTCAAAAATAACATATTCAAACTCTGCTTTTTGCAAAAAATCACAATCATCAAATAGCGTAAAACCTTTATATGTAATTTCACTTAAATCAAACTTCTCTTTAAATTCACAATTATTAAATTCCGATAATGAATTAAAATCAGAGTCATTAATTTTGATTTCATCAATGTTACAGCTATGAAAGCTAAAATCTTTTTCAAAAACTGAATTTGTAATCGTTAGATTAGTTATTGTTAATTTTTCAGTAGAGTCATGATTAATATGAATATTTCCATTAAATTGGCAAAAATCTACTGTAATGCTTGAAATAGATTTAATACCGATAAACATAAATCCATTTATTGCCTTTTCATTGTCATAATATATATCTTTTAAAAAAATATCAGTAAAACTACAATCATCAAATCTTACATATCTATTGAAAAGCCCATTAAATTCTAACTTACCAGAAAAGGAGCAATTTTTAAAATACAACTCATGACCGTCAGAAATAGTTTGTCCACGAATGGCTTCATCATATTTTATTTTATTTGTTGAAGTTTTAATTTCATGATTATTAAATATTATGTCAGGAAATTCAACATCTTTAAAAGTTACGAAATTAGTAACTTCCAAACTTCTTCCATTTGAAAATAATTCATTTTCATTGATAATTAGTTCTTCAAACCTAATCATTTCAAATACTCCTCATACAACTCAAACAAAAATTCTATTCTTTCTTTGTCGTTTTTGAAGGATTTTGTTGTGTAGCATTTATCTACTGCTCGGTCTAGTTCTTGGTGGGCACGTTTTAGACGTGGTGGCATGGCTAGTGGGTCGTAGAGGTCGGCTAGGGAACTCTCTTTGAACTCGGCTCTGATGTCTAAGATATTTTGTGCTTTTTGCTCTACATGTAAGCGATTTTTTTCACTTATGTTTTTTGGGAATAGGTAGTTGTTGTAATTTAAAGTATTAGAATATCTATAATCACTCCATTCTCTCAAGTTTTCTATTTGTATCTCACCCATCCCATTTTCTCCTCAATTTTCTTTTCTCAAAATATATTAATTTTTAACAAATATTGTACCTAATTTTTTACTCAAACTAATTTTAAAAAAACTCTCTTATCTTCTCATAATATCTCTCAATCCCGTCAAAATTGTGGCTGCCGCCCTCTTCTATGAACATCATTGAGTTCGGTAAAAAATCTTCTGCTTCTTTGTAGTCAAGCACATCATCGCCTTTTTGGAGTAGAAGCATAATATTTTTTTGATTTACAGAAGTTGTTTTATACTTTTTGAGACTCTCTACATGTAAGAGATTCCACTCGTATGTGCTGTTGTCATAATAGTTTATTCCGTGACCGATGGCGCGTTTGAGTGTTACTTCTGCATTTACTGCAGGGTTTATGAGGACTGCTTTAAGATTGTATTTTTGACTTAAATACAGCGCATAAAAACCGCCAAGAGAAGAGCCCATGAGTTTGACATCACAGCCGCAATTTTCTATGATATCTTCTAAAGTACTGATGGCAAGTTCGGGCACATACGAAAGTGATGGAGCGATGAAACACTCACCTTTCTTTTTAAAATACTCCCGAAATTGCTTTGATTTTGTTCCCTGCGCACTACTTCCAAATCCATGGATATAAATAATCATCTCAAACCTTTCAACTTTATTTCATATGGTATCAATAATGTTATAATTTCGCACTTTTAAAAAATTAATCCTACTATGTAAAAGAGAATTTATGGAATTTACCTTAGAAAAAACATCAGGAAAAGCCAGAGCTTGTACTATAAAAACGGCTCACTCGACCATCCAAACGCCCGTATTTATGCCCGTTGGAACTGTTGGAAGTGTAAAAGCGCTTGATATGGCTGACATGGAAACATTACTTGGCGCGCAAATCATCTTGGCAAATACGTATCACATGTATCTTCGTCCCGGAGATGATGTGGTGGCAAAAATGGGCAAACTTCATAAATTTACTACCTATCCAAAAAGCTTTCTCACAGACAGCGGCGGATTTCAGGCATTTAGCTTGAGTGAAATCTCAAAACCAAGCGAAAAGGGAATAGAGTTTCGCAGTCACATAGATGGAAGCAAACATTTCTTTACTCCGCAAAAAGTGATAGACATTCAGCTCAATCTAGGTTCTGACATTATGATGATCTTAGATGACCTTGTCGCACTTCCAGCCACTCAAGAACGTATCGCACTTTCCATAGAACGCACCACAGAATGGGCGAAAGACTCCATAGAGTATTTTAGAGGCAAACAAGCCGAGGGCATCGGCACGGAGCAAAACATTTTTGCCATCATCCAAGGTGGAACAGATAAAGCATTTCGTACCAAATCTGCGACTGAACTTTGCGCACTACCATATGATGGCTTTGCTATCGGCGGTCTTAGTGTGGGCGAGCTAAACAAAGAGATGTACGACACTGTAGAACACACCGTGCAATATATGCCAGAAGATAAACCACGCTATTTGATGGGTGTGGGAACTCCTGAAGATTTAGTAGAAAACATCGAGCGTGGCGTGGATATGTTTGACTGCGTTATGCCAACTAGAAATGCGAGAAATGGTACACTTTTCACCTCTTTTGGCAAAGTGAACATCAAAGGCGCGAAGTTTAAAACGGATGATTTACCAGTCGATCCGGAGTGTGATTGTCTTACATGTAAGCGTTACAGCCGAGCGTACTTGAACCATCTTTTCCGTGCTCGTGAGATCACTTACTTTAGACTTGGAACTATCCACAATCTTCACTATTATCTCAACCTAATGAAACAAGCTCGCGCGGCTATTTTAGCTGATAATTATGCTGAATTTAAAAAAGAATTTTATGCAAAAAGGAGTGGGAAATGACACTTGGAGTAAACATCGACCACGTAGCGGTTTTAAGAGAAGCAAGACGCGTGAATGATCCTGACATTATGATGGCACTTTTTACGGCCATTCAAGCTGGAGCTGACCAGATAACCATCCATTTAAGAGAAGACAGACGTCACATCCAAGACAGTGACGCGCAAAAGATCATCACTTCTTCTGCTGTGCCCGTAAACTTGGAGTGTTCGGTCAATCAAAAAATCTTAGACATTGTCTGTGATTTACAACCACACCGCGCGACTTTAGTGCCTGAAAAACGGGAAGAAGTGACAACTGAGGGCGGACTTGATATCTTCAAAAACGAAGATGAAGTACGCCGTGCGATAGAACAGCTTCATGATTCACTTATTCCAGTTTCACTTTTTGTAGACCCGACAAAAGAAGCGATGAAGATGAGCAAAGAACTTGGCACTGAAATGGTAGAGCTTCACACGGGAGAGTTTGCAAACCTTTTTGCAATGCTAAACTCCGCACTTTCTCACTCAAACCACAGTGTCAAAGAGCTTGAACTTCCACGTTATGAACTCGCTTCTCGCCTAGAACACGCGCTTGCATCTTTACAAGAAAGCGCAACTTATGCAAAATCTTTAGGTCTTGAAGTAGCCGCAGGTCACGGTCTAAACTACATCAACGTCAAACATATTTTGTCCATCAAAGAGATAAGCGAGCTCAACATCGGGCAAAGCATCATCGCACGTTCTGTCTTTACTGGGCTAGATGCGGCAGTTAAAGAGATGAAGAAATTGGTAAACGCGTAGTGAAGAAGATCGCCATCAGCATCGGAGATATCAACGGAGTTGGTTTAGAGATCGCTTTGAAATGTCACGAAGAAGTCAGTCGTCTTTGTCATCCCGTGTACTGTGTGGATAAAGAAGTTCTTGAAGACGGCGCGAAACTCTTAGATGTAGAAGTTCCAAAAGAGATTACATGCAAAGTGCCCTTTGGGTATAAGCCTTTAAACTTGAAAATAAACATCGAGCCAGCCAAAGTCACAAAAGAGAGCGGAGAGTATTCCTACCATTCATTTTTAGAAGCGATAAAACTTTGTGAGGGCGGAGAATGTGACGCGGTGGTAACAATGCCGATTCACAAAGAAGCGTGGATGATGGCAGGTCTAAAATACAAAGGCCACACCGATATGCTTCGTGATTATTTCAAGAGTGAAGCCATTATGATGCTTGGATGTGAAAAGCTTTATGTCGCACTTTTTACCGAGCATATTCCACTTCGTGAAGTGCCCTTACATGTAAGAG